>JANQFA010000254.1 GCA_028278065.1 Myxococcota bacterium | reverse complement strand
CGCGCGCAGCGCCTCGGCCGCGACCGCCCCGTGGAACTTGGCGAGCTTGCCGCCGCGCTCTTCGAGCAGGAGGAGGTGGTGGCGATAGGTAGGGGTCGGAAGCCCGAGGAGCCGTTGCAGGGCTACCTGGGCGGCCGTCGTCGCGGCCAGGTCACGGCCCCTCACCACGCGGTTGACCCCCGCCTCGGCGTCGTCCGCCACGGATGCCAGGTGGTAGGCGACCGCCCCGTCGCGGCGCACCACCACGGGGTCGCCGAAGGCCGCTGGATCGCGGGGCAGCGGCTCGCCCCCTTCATCGACCAGATCGAGCAGGCCGTCGGGAAGCCGCACGCGCAGCGGCTCAGCGCAGCTCCGCCAGCCGCCGGGCGGAAGCCGGCGCGACCGACACGTTCCCGGGTAGCGGAGGCTCCCGTCGGGCGCGCGCAGTCCGCCGGCGCGCACGTCGCTTCGACTGCATGCACAGGGGTAGAGTCGCTCGGCCTCGGCCAGGCGGTCGAGGGCGCGCTCGTGGGCGGCGCCCACCTCGCTCTGACGAACCTCGCGGTCCCAGTCGAGCCCCAGCCAGGCGAGGTCGCGGCGCATGGCCTCGGCGAACTCGGGCCGGCAGCGCTCGGGATCGAGGTCCTCCAGCCGGAGCAGCACACGTCCGCTGCGTGACCGGGCGTCCAGCCAGCAGAGAAGCGCGGCCAGCAGGGTACCGGGGTGCGCCGGACCGGTGGTCGAGGGGGCGAATCGCCCCACGCTCGGAGTCTGCGCCGACAACCCTCCCCCCAAGCCGGATCTTAGCCTCCGGGCACCCCTTCGCGGCGCTAGAATGGGAGTCTCGGCAATGGGCGTCACCGACCCGTTGAATCGCGTGCTGCAGTCCCTCCGCGCCGCCCACACTGCAGACCCGGATCTCTTCCGTGTGCGGCTCGGTCTGGGCCTCGTGTTCGTCTGGCTGGTCGTACGCCTGGCGTTCGGACCGGACCCCTGGACGGCGGGGCTGGCCGAGCGTGCCGCCGAAGGCCATCCGCCACGGCCCATCGACTATGTCGACACCTACGGCTGGTGGACCGCTGCGGCCATCGCTCCGCTGGTCCTGCTCCTCCTGGCCACGGTCCGGCAGTGGCTCAGGCCGGATCAGACGCCCACAGCGCCGGTCTGGGCGGCACCCCGCGCCTCGCGCACCTTCCTGTGGGCGACGGCTGCCGCCGTCGGGGTGGGCGGAGTCCTGGCTGCACCTCGCCTGGATCAGAGCCTCTTCGAGGACGAGCGCGCCGTCGTCCGGGACATCATCGACGGGGCCTACTACCAGGACAACGACGGGAACCTGCGCTTCATCCAGAAGCGCTGGCGCGACACGCTCTGGTGGTACAAGAAGCCCAACAACCACGTCGTGCAGTCCATGCTCTCGCGCGCCAGCTTGTCACTGCATCGCGCACTCGACGAGCCGAGAACCCGGCTGGTGGACGAGAGGGCGCTGCGCATCCCCTGCCTGCTCGCCGGCCTCGGGTCGATCGCCGCGCTCGCCTTCCTGCTGAAACGCCTGGGCTACCCGGTGGCGGGCGTCATCGCAGCCTGGACCCTCGCGCTCCACCCCTGGCATCTGCGCTACGCGACGGAGGCGCGCGGCTACTCGGTGATGCTCCTGCTGGGCACGCTCTACATCCTCGCGCTCCTGGCGGCGGTTCGGCGCGGCAGCTGGCGGCGCTGGTGCGTCTACGGGGTCCTCCAGTTCCTGCTGCTCCTGAACTACCCCCTCATCGGGGCGAGCGTGGTGCTCACCAACGCGGCGGCACTGGTCCTGCTGTGGAGGGCGTACGGCGCGGGTGCCGAGCTGAGCACACAGCTGACCCGATGGTTCATGGCGTGCCTGGGCGGCGCGCTGCTCTGGGCCCAGCTCATGACGGGAAACATGGCCCAGCTCCGGCTCTATCTGGCCCGCGAGCACGCCGAGGTGATGGACGGCCTCTGGTTCCGCGACCTGGGCGCGTACTTCCTTTCGGGAAGTGCTTGGGGGCACGCCCGGCCCAATCCGAATGCCTGGGAGCTGAGCGACTTCGCCGCGGGCGCTCCCGCGCTCTTCGGCGCGATCGCCGCTGCGGGGCTGGTCCTGCTGGCCGGCGGCGCGCTGCGGCTCGGCCGGCGCAGCGCCGAGCACGCGACCCTGGCCGCCCTCCTGGTCCTCCCCGGCTTCGCGACCCTCGCGCTCGCCCTCGCCAGCGGCACCTTCATCTTCCCCCACTACCTGATCTTCGGGTTGCCGGGCGCGGCGGCGCTGGTAGCCCTGGGGGTGGACGGCTCGCTGCAGCGCTTCGGCATGCGCGCCGCGACCGTCGCCGGGATCGTCTTCCTCGTCGGCTTCGCCGCCTTCACCCGGCCGCCACGAGCCGACCTGCGCGACCGCGCGATCCAGCCCTTCCGCGACTCCGTGGCGCTCACCCGCAAGAACCCCGATCCGGAGGCGGGATCGAACAAGCGCATCATCACCGTCTCCTTCAACTGGCCACCCTGGTACTACGACCCCAACGTGAAGCAGGTGGGCGACCTGAACGGGCTGGAGCGCTGGATGGAGCGGGCCGACGCGCACGACCGCCCGCTGTACGTCAACGTGGGGCGCCCCAGGATCGGCCTCAAGCGCCACCCGGACATCGCCGCCGTGGTCACGGACGCGCGCCTCTTCGAGCACGTGGCCTACTTCCCCGGCCTCCTCAGCCGCGGCTCCCGCCAGGTCTGGCGCTACCGCACCCAGGCCGAACGCCGTCGCCTGCGCCCGCGGAACTGAGCTCAGCGCCCGCGGGTGAGACGCCCCACGTCGATGAAGCGGCGGATCTTGCCCTTGCTCTTCATCGGCATGCCGTTCAGATTCCAGAACTCGATGCGGTTGCCCGTGCCGGTCTGGGTGTTCACGATCATGTCGCTCACGATCAGGAGGTCGCGAGGCTTCTCGACCCCCTCCCAGCCCTCGTACCACTCACCGGTCAGCTCGTGGTTCTCGCTCCAGCGCTTGTTGTGCCAGATGATCTTCCAGAGCTCCTCCTTGCGGTCGTACGCGAACGAGTACATCGCCGTCAGCGTCTCCTTGTCGAACCAGATGTCCTTGTGGTGGTACGGATGGTCGTCGTTCTTGGGGACCATCCGGATCAGCACCGCCTTGCGGAGGTCCCAGCGGTCGTCGGCGAAGGAGAGGCCGTAGGGGCCGAAGTTGTGCTCCTCCTCGTAGGGGTAGCCCTTCACCTTGGTGTTCATCGGGCCGATGATCCAGCGCTCCTCGAGGCAGGTCCACTCGTACTGGGTCACGATGCCGTTGAAGCTGCGCAGGTCGTCCATCGTGAAGTCGGTGCCGGAGATCGCGTCGGTGCGCTGGGCGGTGGAGATGCGGCGCACCCGGCGCAGGCTCGGGATGTAGACCCAGGTGTCGTCGTTCTTGGCATCCGAACGCGGGCCGTCCGACGACTTGTAGCGGTAGGTGAGGAGGGCGATGCCACGCGCGTCGAACGGAGCCTCGACCTGCGGACCGCTGGCACCCTTGCGCCGCTCCTTGCGGAAGACGTCCCCGCCCGTCTTCTCGTACTGGGGCTCCACGCGATGGGCGAGCTTCACCCCCTGTGCGTGCCCCTTGTAGTAGAGGGGGAGCTGCTCGCCGCGGTCCCAGTAGGAGTAGAAGAACTTCGCGCTCCCCCCTCCCCCGCCCCACTGCTGGTCGTGGTTCCACATGATCTTGACGCCGGCTTGCGGATCGCCCTGGCAGTCGATCTCGTCCATGGGAAAGGGCTGGCCCGCCGTGTAGCTCTCGAGGCTGTTGTCGGGACCGATACGCGCCTGCCCGCGGTACTTCTCGGTGGCGGCCTTGTAGGCGTCCGCCGGGCTGTAGTCCGCCTGGGTGGGGCCCACCTCGAGCCGCATGCCCTCGTAGAAGAAGAAGTCGCGGTTGTCCCAGAACTGCTTCGGCAGGTAGTCCTTGAGCCGCTCCACGGCCTCGAAGGTGATCAGCTCCCCCTCCTTCAGGGTGGGGCCGGAGACGCTCGCATCCTCCTCGGAGGCGGCGGGAGAGCCGGAGGCCAGGACGCAGAAGAGCAGCAGCGGGTGCAGGAACGAGCGGCGCATGGTGGGGACCTCTCGGGACGTGGGCAGGGCCATCATA
>JANQFA010000197.1 GCA_028278065.1 Myxococcota bacterium | reverse complement strand
CGCCGACCTGGATGGAAACGCCCGCTCCGACGTCCTCTGGCGACACGCCAACCGGATCGAGCACCAGCTCTGGCTCATGAACGGACCCGAGATCATCGGCGGAGGCCCGCTCGAGGCCCCCGCCAAGAGCTGGCGGCTCATCGGGCTGGCGGATGTCGACGACGATGGCCGGGACGACTACGTCTGGTGGGTCAAGAACGAGAAGCGCATCGAGATCTGGACCGAGCCGTCGCCGGAAGACGCGATCGTGCTGCCGCCGCACGACAAGAAATGGAAGCCGGTCGGGATCGGGGACTTCGATCGCAACGGCCACGCCGACATCCTCTGGTGGGACCGGTCCGCCAAGCTCTACCGGATCTGGCTGCTGAACCATTTCGGCTTCGTCCGCGACGGTGAGCTCGACCCGGTCGAGAAGGGGTGGAAGCTCGTCGGAACGGGTGACTTCGACGGCGACAGACGGACGGATCTCCTCTTCCGAAGCGCCCAGACCGGGTACCACGTGCGCCTGCTGAACAAGGAGTTCACCCGCCGCGAGGAGGCCCTCGGGCAGACCGAGAAGGGCTGGAAGTTCGCCTTCACCGGCGACTTCGACGGCGATGGCACCGACGACCTGCTCTGGTACGCGAAGAAGAGCCGCGAGGTCGTGATCTGGCTCATGGACGACGGTGAGGCCGACGCCGAGGCCGTGCTGGGCGCAGTCGAGAAGCGGTGGAAGCTCGCCGGCGTGGGCGACTTCGACGACGACGGCTTCAGCGACGTGCTCCTCGAGTACAAGTCCGCCGTCGCCGCCGAGGTCTGGCTGGTCGGAGTCGGCGAGTAGGCACCCGGCAGGGCTGGCGCGTCATGGTTGCAGGGGGGCTTCCATGACGCGCCGCCCGTCCTAGTGCTGGGTGGCGTCCTCGGGCGCCGTCTCCTCGGCGTTCCCCGCTGCCGCCGGCTGGGCGCGCACCTGGCGCTTCAGGCCCTTGGCCGCGTAGACCGCGTCGGCCAGGCGTTCGCGCACGTCCGGGTTGTCGATCAGGAAGCGCCGCGCATTCTCGCGCCCCTGGCCCACGCGCTCGCCGTCGTAGGAGTACCAGGCTCCGCTCTTCTCGACGATGCCCTCGTCCACGCCCAGGTCGAGCAGGTCGCCCTCGAACGAGATGCCGTGGTTGTAGAGGATGTCGAACTCCGCCTGGCGGAAGGGCGGCGCCACCTTGTTCTTGACCACCTTGACGCGGGTGCGGTTGCCCACCACCTCGTCGCCGTCCTTCAGCGCGCCGATGCGCCGGATGTCGAGCCGCACGGAGCTGTAGAACTTGAGCGCGTTGCCCCCGCTCGTCGTCTCCGGGTTGCCGAACATCACGCCGATCTTCATGCGGATCTGGTTGATGAAGACCACGGTGGCGTTGCTCTTGGAAACGGTTCCCGTGAGCTTCCGCAGCGCCTGGCTCATGAGCCGCGCCTGCAGGCCGACGTGGGTGTCGCCCATCTCGCCTTCGATCTCGGCGCGCGGCACCAGCGCCGCCACCGAGTCCACGACCACCAGGTCGACCGCTCCAGAACGGAGCAGCACGTCGGCGATCTCGAGTGCCTGCTCGCCGGTGTCGGGCTGCGACACCAGGAGCTCCTCGACGTTGACCCCCAGACGTCGGGCATAGTTCACGTCGAGGGCGTGCTCGGCGTCGATGAACGCCGCTACGCCGCCCTGGCGCTGCACCTCGGCCACCGCATGCAGGGTGAGGGTGGTCTTGCCGCTCGACTCGGGCCCGTAGATCTCGACGACGCGCCCGCGCGGGAATCCCCCGATGCCGAGCGCCAGGTCGAGGCTGGGCGACCCGCTCGAGAAGTGGCCGACCTCCCGGTCGACGGCGTCCTCGGTCATCTTGAGGATGGCGCCCTTTCCGAACTGCTTCTCGATGGTGGAGACGGCGAGCTGGATCGCCTTCTCCTTCTGACCGTCGCCGTTGCCGCTTCCGTTTCCCTTTGCCATGGCTCTTCTCTCCTACGAGTGGAATCGGGGTGAATCGTGCGTTCCGAGCGGCATTCGCTCGAGCGCGAAGTAGCGCGACCCGCCGCGTCCGAGTCGGCTCTCGAAGAGCACGACCTCGCGCACGGGCGAGGCCGCCCGGAGCTCGTCGATCCCGGACAGATCCGGCGTGCGTCCGTCGCGCAGCCGTCCCAGGGTGAGATGGGCGCGGAAGGGGCGCTCCTCGGGCTCGAAGCCCGACGCCACCACCCCGCGTTCGACGGCGGCCGCCAGCTCGCACAGGGGCGCCTCCGGATCCACGGCGAGCGCCACCACGCGCGGCCGCCGCGGCGAGGGAAACGCGTGGAGCGCGCCGAGGCACAGCTCGAAGGGCTCGCAACCCGCCACGGCGCGTCCCACCTGGTGCGCCAGCACGGGCGCTCGCTCCGCCTCGATCGTGCCCAGGAAGCGCAGGGTCACGTGGAGGCCCTCCGGGCGGACCCAGCGCACCCGGTCTCCGCCCGGTCGAGCCCGCACGGCATCCATCGCCCGTGCGGCTGCACCCAGCGCCGCTTCGTCGAGGGAGATTCCGATGAACGCACGGAGGTTCCCCATCTCATGAGCGCCCCCGCACGTAGCGCGGCGCCGTGGGCTCTTCGCCCAGCAGGGAGCGGCGCACCCAGTCGAGGGCAGCCTGGGTCGTGACGGCGCGGTGGCGCGGGCGGTCGAAGGGGAACAGGAACTCGCGCGCCTGGCAGGCGTCGCCCTCGGCCACCGCGATGAAGACGAGCCCGACGGGCTTCTCCTCGCTGCCACCGGTCGGGCCGGAGATGCCGGTGGTGGAGACGCCGAAGTCGGCGCCCAGTCGTTCGCGCACGCTGCGCGCCATGGCCTCGGCCACGGGCGCCGATACCGCGCCGTGCTCCGCGATGAGCTGCGCCGGAACGCCGAGGAGATCGACCTTCGCCTCGTTGGCGTAGGCCATCACGCCCCCGCGAAACCAGCCGGAGGCGCCCGGCACAGACGTGATCCGCTCGCCGAGCAGCCCGCCCGTGCAGGACTCGGCCACCGCCACGGTCTTGCCGCGCTCGTCGAGGAGCCGGCCCACCACCGCCTCGAGGGTCTCCTCCTCGCCGCGTCCGTAGACCAGCGGGCCGAGCTTCATCTCGATCGCGTCGCAGGCGCGCTGGAGCTTGGCCTCCGCCTCCTCGGCGCTGGCCGCCCGCGCCATCGGGCGGACGTAGTTGTCCGGGAAGGCGGTGCGGAAGCCGAGGCTGACGCCCTCCTCGTCGGCGACCTCGCGCAGCTCCTCGTCCAGGTTCGATTCGCCGAGCCCGAAGGTGCGGAGCAGCGTCGCGCGGGTGACCAGACCGTCGCCGCGGCGCGCCTCGAGCCGCGGCAGCACCTGCTCGTCCATCATCTGGTAGAGCTCGCGCGGCACGCCGGGCATGCAGAAGAAGAGGGTGCCCTCCACTTCGAGCATGCAGCCCGGTGCCGTGCCGATCGGGTTGGGAAGGATCTCGGAGCCCTCGGGGAAGAGCGCCTGCTTGGCGTTGTTGGCCGCCATGGTGCGTCCGAAGCGCGCGAAGAAGGCTTCGAGGTTGCGCAGGGTCTCCTCGTCCCGCACCAGCTTGCGGTCCCAGGTCTCGGCCAGGATCGCCATGGTGAGGTCGTCGCGGGTGGGTCCGAGCCCGCCGGAGACCAGTACCAGATCGGCGCGGGCCGCGGCCCGGCGGAAGGCGTCGACCATGTCTTCCGGATCGTCGAGAACCGACGTGTGCCAGCGCACCTCGGCGTCGATCGTGAGCAGTCGGTCCGAGAGGAACGACTTGTTGGAGTCGACGATCTCGCCGCGCAGCAGCTCGTCGCCGATCGTGAGCACCTCCGCCTTCAAGACACCACCACCACGGCTGCTCCGGTCATCACCGCGCCCTGCACGCCGGCCACCACGTCGTCCAGCATCACGCCCGTGCCTCCCGCGAAGCTCCGCTCGGCCCACGCGACCGGCGGTGGCTTCCAGATATCGAAGCAGCGGAATGCGACGAATCCGGTCACGACCAGGGCGATCCAGACGCCCGTCCCGAGCTCCGCACCGCGGAGCAGCAGGAGCGGGGCGAGGGTCACGAGCTGGCCGACCACCTCGTCGATCACGATGCGGCCGTCGTCCTCGGTCTCGAAGATCCGCTCCGCTCCGTCGGCGGCCCAGATCCCGGCCGCCAGCAGCCCCGCCAGCGCTCCGAAGTAGACCCACGGACCCAGCCAGAGAAGGAGGGCGAACAGGGGCAGGGCCAGGGCCGCCCCCGCGGTCCCGGGAGCCACCGGCACGTAGCCCGCGCCACCCGCCGTGGCGATTGCCAGGACGAGCCCTCGGGGCGGAATTCCGCCTTTGATTTCAGCCACTTCGCCGCCTGGTCCGGGGACCGCGGAGGAAGGGTTGGGAGAACGACGGGGGGGTCGCTCGGCTCGTTTCAAGGTTGCCCTGCACGGGGTCGGGAGTCAATCGAACCTTAGGCGAAAAAAAGGCAGAAGTCGAGGCGGAAGTCCTCGGTTTCTCAAGGTGTTCGTCAGCGTCAAGGCGGAGCCTCCGGCGGACGATGAGAGGGCGGGGTCCGCTGCCGCGGCGGGTCGGGTCCTTGGGGGGGAGACGGGGATGACGGACGGGGGCGGGCAGGCTGCGGGGCTCGGGACCGGCGAGGTCGCCAGGCAGGCCGGCGCGGGGCGCAGCACCGGCGAGGTCGCCGGGCAGGGCGGCGTGGGGCGCGGCACTACCGAGATCACGACGCTTCTGATCGAGCTCGGTCGCGCGCTGAAGGCGTGCCGCTTCTACGGTGCCGAGCATCCCTCGCGCAAGAGCGCCCTCGACCGGAGCTTCCACGCCTTCCGCACCGGCCTGGAGCGCGGGCCCCTCGAGATCCACGTCCGCGGCGTGCAGATCCACGTGGCGGATCGCCTGATCGGCGCCGGCTCGACCTCCATCGAGGAGCTGGCTCGTGAGCTCCGCTCGCGCGGCGTGGAGCGGCTGCGCCTCGACGAGAAGCTGACCCGCGAGGCCTTCGGGGTGCTCGCCGACGCGCTCGCCCTCGACCCCGACGAGCTCACCCAGACGGGCGGGGTCGAACGCGTGGCGGCGGGCTGTGCCGACGCGGGGGTGGCCATCAACGCGCCCGGGGACGAGCACGGCTCCGGGGTCGCGGCCGAGGCACCCGGCCCGGAGCGCGAGCTCGAGGCGCCGCCCACGGTGCCGGTGCTTCCCCGCGCCGCGGAGCGCGTCGAGTCGCTCACCGAGTCGGAGGGGCCGGCCGAGCTTCCCGATCTCTGGCCGAGCGGCGAGTCCGACGAGTCGGACCCGGACGCCGATCTGCCCGCCGAGCGCGTTCAGACCACCGACATGGACCCTCTCCACGCCCTGGACGGGATGCTGCAGGGTGTCGAGGAAGAGAGCCAGGACGGCGCCCTGGCACCCGAGCCCGAAGGTGATCGCGGCGCGGAGCTGGTCGGCGGGCTGCGCAACCTCGACGAGGCGCGCGACGACGAGGTGTACGAGGAGCTCCTCCGGGGCATCAGCGCCGATGCCGCCAGCCTGGCCGATGCCCGACCCTGCGACGATTCGTACCGCGCCCTGCTGGTCCTCTCGTCCCACGCGACCGATCTCTCGCGGAGCGACCGCCAGCGTGGACTCGCCGAGGAGGCGCTCTTCGGCCTGGCCTCCGGAGCGCGGCTGCAGGACGTGATCCAGCGCGCCTGCGAGACCGGTCCGCTGGCCAGTGTCCGGGCTACCCAGATCCTCCTCCACCTGGGCGCCCACGCGGTGCCGGGGATCCTGGACGCTCTGCTGGGCGAGTCCGACCCCGAGCGGCGCGGCCAGCTCAACGCGATCCTCATCGCCATGGGCGAGAAGGCGCTGCCCGAGGTGAAGGCGTCTCTCGAGCTCGACGATCCGGAGCGCGCGCGCCTGGCCACGCGCCTGGCGGGCGAGATGCAGAATCCCGCCTGCGTTCCCTACCTGTCCGCCCTCGTCCGCGATCCGCAGACCCCGGTCGACCTGGTGCGCGAGGCGGCCAAGGCCCTCGTGCGGGTGGGCAACCCGGCGGCGATCGCCGTCCTCCTGGAGGCGGTCTCGAACCCGCGCGCGGAGCTGGCCGAGGCGGCGGCCTTCTGCCTGGGCGCCAGCGGCTCGCCGAAGGCGCTGGAGGCGCTCGTCGCCGCGCTGCGCCGCGCGCTGCGCGAGGACCAGGACGACCTGGCGCGGGAGGTGATCCGCGCCCTCGGCCGGCTCGGCCGACCCGAGGCGGCGCCCGCGCTGGAGGAGATCATCAGCCGGCGGAGCCTCCTGGGCCGTCGCCGTCTGCGCGAGCTGAAGGTCGCGGCGACCAACGCGCTGGCGCGCCTTCCCGGCGACCAGCCCCGCAAGATGCTGCGCGAGCTGGCCGAGGGGCGGGGCGATCAGCACGTGCGGCGCACGGCCCGCGCAGCCCTCTCCCGTCCCCACGCACAGAGCCGCAGCGAAGCAGCCGGAGGAAGCGATTCATGAGCGGAGCGGTGCCCCTGATCGGGCGCGTGGCGCTGCATCTCAAGCTGATCGGCGCCGACCAGCTCGCCGAGGCCACACGGCTCCAGGCGAACCAGGGCGGCGAGAAGCGTCTCGGCGAGATCTTCGTCGAGCAGGGCTGGATCACGCCGGCGCAGCTCCAGAAGGTGCTGGCCGCGCGACAGCAGGTGGTGGCCAAGGCGCGCGCCAAGCACGCCGTCGCCCAGGCCGACCCCACCCCCGAGGTAGCCGCCCCGCCGGCCGACGAGCCCCGGGCCGTGCCGGAGCCGGTGGCCGCCCCGCCGGAGGTCCCCGCCGCCGCCGCCCCGGCCCAGGTCGAGGAGCCCGCGCCGGCACTGTCGCCGCCCGCGTCGAGCGCCGCGGCGCCTTCGGACGCCGATCACCAGGACCTGATCCGGGTGCTGCGCCAGGGCGTGGAGCAGGGTGCCAGCGACGTCCACATCCACGCCGGGACACCGCTGCGTCTGCGTCGCCACGGTCGCTTCGAGGCGCTGGGCGATGCGCCGCTGGATCCGGCCGACACCGAGCGCATGGTCCGGGCCGCCATGAGCGACGCCCAGCGCGCGCGCTTCGACGGCACGGGCGAGCTGGACTTCGCCTACACGGAGGCGGGGCTGGGGCGCTTCCGCGTGAACGCGTACCGGCAGCAGCGCGGCATCGACGGCGTCTTCCGCAGCATCGCCGCCGAGCCGCCCACCCTGCAGTCCCTGGGCCTGCCGCCTGAGCTGGCGCGCTTCACGAACTACCACCAGGGCCTGGTCCTGGTGACCGGGCCGGCGAACTGCGGCAAGTCCGCCACCCTCGCCGCCCTGGTCGACATCCTCAACGAGGAACGGCGGGAGCACATCCTCACCGTCGAGGATCCCATCGAGGTGCTGCATCCCTCGAAGCGCTGCCTGGTCAACCAGCGCACGGTCGGGCCGCACACCGACTCGTTCGCCCGCGCCCTGCGCGCGGCCCTGCGCGAGGATCCCGACGTCATCGTGATCGGAGAGCTGCGCGACCTGGAGACCATCTCGCTGGCGCTCACCGCGGCCGAGACGGGTCACCTCGTGCTCGGCACGCTGCACACCAACAGCGCCATCCGCACCCTGAACCGGCTGATCGGCGTCTTTCCCGCGGAGCAGCAGGAGCAGATCCGCAACATGGTGTCCGAGTCGCTGCGCGCCGTCGTGTCCCAGCGCCTGGTGCCCACGGCCGACGGCAACGGGCGCGTTCCCGCCCTCGAGATCCTGGTCAACAACATGGCGATCGGGAACCTGATCCGGGAGAACAAGACCTTCCAGATCTTCTCGATCCTGCAGACGGGGGCCTCTCAGGGGATGTGCCTCCTGGACGACTCCCTGAACCGACTCATCTCGGAGGGTGTGATCACCGCCGAGGAGGCGCTCCGCCACTGCGACGATCCCAAGCGGATCCCGGGCGGCAAGTAGGAGGACCCTGTGCCGCGGATCGACGAGCTACTGCGCGGGCTCAAGGACAAGGAGGCCTCGGACCTCCACCTGGCGGCGGGCATCGAGCCGCGCATGCGCGTGCACGGCGAGCTGGAGTCGGTGGAGGGCTGGAGCCCGCTCAGCCACGAGGAGCTGATGGAGCTGATCCAGCCCATCGCCGCCGAGAGCCACTGGGCCGAGTACGTGCGCACCCACGACGTGGACTTCGCCTATGGGCTCGAGGGGGTGGCGCGCTTCCGCGCCAACTACTTCGTGCAGGAGCACGGCGCGGGCGCCGTCTTCCGCATCATCCCCGAGAAGATCGTCTCCCTCGAGCAGCTCGCCCTGCCCGCGGCGATCGGCAAGCTCGCCGATCTCTCCCAGGGGCTCGTGGTCGTGACCGGCCCCACCGGCTCGGGCAAGTCGACCACCCTGGCGGCGATCATCGACAAGATCAACGCCCACTCGAAGCGTCACATCGTGACCATCGAGGACCCGGTGGAGTTCGTGCACCAGAACAAGGAGTCCGTCCTCTCCCATCGCGAGGTGGGCATCCACTCGGGCAGCTTCGCCGCCGCCCTGCGTGCGGCGGTCCGCCAGGACGCCGACGTCGTGCTGGTGGGCGAGATGCGCGACCGCGAGACCATCGCCATGGCGATCACCGCCGCCGAGATGGGGACCCTGGTATTCGGCACCCTGCACACCAACGGCGCGGCCAAGACCATCGACCGGATCATCGACGCGTTCCCGTCCAGCGAGCAGCCACAGGTGCGTCTCTCGCTCTCCGAGTCGCTGGCGGCGGTGGTGTCCCAGCTCCTGCTGCCCACCTCCGACGGCAACGGGCGCGTGGCCGTGAACGAGATCCTGCTGCGCACCCAGGGCCTGCCCAACGTGATCCGCGAGGGCAACACCCAGATGCTCGACTCGATCATCCAGGCGGGCAAGGGAGAGGGCATGCAGGGCATGGACGATGCGCTGATGACCCTGGTCGAGGCGGGCCGCATCAACCCGCGCGACGCGTACATGAAGGCGCGCGACAAGAGCCGCTTCGAGGCGATGGTCCCGGCGGAGTAGTCGCCGCACTCCGGGCGTCCGCCTGCGATCCGGGCGCGTACGATCCGGTGTATCGTCGAGCCGCATCCTGTGTAGCGCCGTGTCCCCGGGCATGGGGCGGCGGTGGGAGGTGGCATGACGCTCTTCGAGTACGTCGCCGTCGCGGCCTCGCTGATCTGCTCCTTCGTCGCGGTTCGCATCCTCGGGGCGATCCCCCTGGTCCTGGCGCCCGATCGCCGCTACTGGGTGCATGCCGCCTGGGTGTTCCTCCTGCTGGTGCTGCTCTCCATCCAGTGGTGGATCTTCTGGTCCTATCGCGACGTGGAGTGGACCTACTGGCGCTTCGTCCTCGCGCTGGCGCCACTGGGCCTCGTCTACGTGGTGAGCTCGCTGGTGATCCCGGCGAATGCGGACCGGATCACGTCCTGGAAGGCCCACTTCTTCGGGATCCGGGTTCGTGTGTTCGCGCTGGCGTTGGCGAACATCGTGGTGATGGTGCTCTGCACCGTGCTCCTGCTGGGACACCCGTTGCTCCATCCGCGGCGCATCGTTCCGGGAGCCCTGAGCGCGCTCTTCGTGGTCGGGATGGCCTCGGACAGCGAGAAGGTCCAGGGTGCGATCACAGCCGCCTACGTGTTCCTCCTGCTGGGTGTCGCGCTGGTGTTCGCCCGCCCGGAGACCTTCTCGGTGGCTCCCTAGCCCTGCGACCCTCTGGCCGGTCGGGCTTCGACGCCCTCGCCCCGGTCCCGTATCCTCGCGCGGATGCCCGAACCCGGCCGGATCCTCGGTGTCGACTACGGCACCCAGCGCATCGGGCTGGCGGTCTCCGACGAGGAGGGTCGCATCGCCTTCCCCGAGGGCACCCTGCAGCGGAGCGGCGAGCGCCGCGACCTGGAGGCCCTGTGCCGCCTGGTGAAGGAGCGCGAGGTGGCCGGGATCGTGGTCGGGCTTCCCCTCCACATGGACGGCCGCCGCGGACCGGAGGCCGAGGCCGCCGAGCGTTTCGCGGAGGGACTGGGCCGCGCGACGGGGCTTCCCGTGGAGATGCTCGACGAGCGCTGGACCACCGTCGAGGCCGAGCGCTCGCTGCGCGAGAGCGGGCGCAAGGGCCGCAAGCGGCGCGAGGTGGTCGACGCCGTGGCCGCCACCCTGCTGCTGCGCACCTTCCTCGAGCGTCGCGTCAGCCTCGAGGAGCGCGAGTGACGCCGCTGCGGATCGCGCTGCTCGGCGTCACGGCCGTCCTGGTGGTGGCGGTGGGAGCGTTCGGGTACGCGGCCCTGCGCTTCCTGTCGGCGCTGGAGCCGGCGGATCCGGCAGCCACTCCGGTCCTCTTCGATGTGCCGCGCGGCATCGGCGTGGGCGAGATCGGGCGCCGTCTCGAGGCGGAGAGCCTGATCCGCGACGCGCGCGCCTTCCGCCTGTGGGCCCGCTATCGCGAGCTCGATTCGAGCCTCAAGTCCGGTGAGTACGAGCTGTCGGCCGCCTGGCCGGTCGATCGGATCCTGGACGTCCTCGCCGAGGGACGCATCAAGACCTGGGAGGTGGGCTTCCCGGAGGGCCTGCGCATCGAGGAGATCGCCGCGCGCATCGCCGAGGCGGGCCTCGTGGACGAGGCGGCCTTCGTCGCCTTCGCCCGGGATCCGGCCAGCGCGGAGGCCCTCGGCGTCGCCGGCCCCACCCTGGAGGGGTACCTCTTCCCCGAGACCTATCGCCTGCCGCGCGGTCTCTCCGCCCGGGAGGTGGCCGCCACCCTGGTGGGGCAGTTCCTCGGGGTCTGGAAGGAGATCGAGCCCCTCGCCGAGGAGCGCGGCTTCGACATGCGCCAGACGGTGACCCTGGCCTCCATCGTCGAGAAGGAGACCGGTGCCGCCGAGGAGCGCCCGGTCATCGCCGGCGTGTTCCACAACCGGCTGGAGAAGGGCATGCGCCTCGAGTCGGACCCGACCACCATCTACGGCATTCCCGACTTCGACGGGAACCTCAAGCGCGAGCACCTCGAGGACGGGAGCAACGTCTACAACACGTACAAGATCCCGGCGCTGCCTCCCGGGCCCATCGCCAATCCGGGCGCGGACGCGCTGCGCGCGGTGGTGGAGCCGGCGTCGACCGAGTATCTCTTCTTCGTTTCCCGCAATGACGGCACCCACGTGTTCGCGCGGACCTACGCCGAGCACGAGAGGAACGTCGACATCTATCAGCGCAAGCGCAGGAAGTCCTCGAAATGACCGAGACGCCGCAGCAGTACTACGGGGTCAGCCTCCCGACCGAGTTCAACCGGCTCCTGGCCGAGCAGGAGGCCGCCGCCAGCGCCGACGAGGCCGCGCAGCGCGTGCTGACCGGCATGAAGGCCGTGAACGCGACCCTGCGCATCGAGGTCACCGGTGAGGGCGGCGGCGAGTTCTTCCTCAATCTGTCGGGCGGCGTCATGAGCTCGTCGGACACGCCCGCACACGACCCCTTCATGGCGATGATCCAGGATCTCGACGGCTACCGGCGGCTCGTCCACGAGGCGGGGGACTCGGTCCTGGGTCTCCTGGGCAGCCTGTCGGGCCTGTCGGGGCAGATGAAGCTCACCCAGGCGCGCATCGACGCCCTGGCCGGCGTGACCGGGAGCCTGGACTTCAGCGTGAGCGGCGACGGCGGCTTCGACGTGCGCGTCCACTTCGGCTCGGATCCGGTCCCCGAGGAGCCGACCACCACCATCCGGGTCGATCGCGAGGGGTACCAGAAGCTGCGCTCCGGCAGCGTCGAGCCCCACGAGGCCTTCATGGGTGGCCTCATCCAGGTGGAGGGAGACATGCAGCTGGCGATGCAGCTGGCCCTCGCGGCGCTGTCGCCGGACTGAGCCTTGCGCGCGGCGATCGTCGTCTTCGCGCTGCTCCTCTCGGCTTCGCCCGCCTGGGGGCAGGGCGCCGATCGCCCGGTGGCGCCGGGCGCCGAGGAGCCGGCGCCCGCCGAACCGGTCGAGGATGCGCTCGAAGGCGAGATCATCGAGTGGGAGACGCCCCAGGCGCCGAGGCACCTCCCCTCCCTGCCCAGGCTGCATGCATGGCGCTTCCAGTGGCGCGACAGTCTGCGCATCATCCGCGACGACGGCCAGATCGTCTTCCAGTTCGGGGGTCGCCTCCTCGCCGACGCCGCGGGCCATCATCTCACCAGCGGGCTGCAGGCGGTCGCGCGCGAGTCGGGCTGGAACGGCGACGTGGACGTCCGCCAGGCTCGCCTCTACGGCCAGGGGATCTTCTTCGGCCGCTTCTTCGCCAAGGCGGACCTGGACGTCGGCGAAGGCGAGATGCGGGACGTCTACTTCGGCATCAACGACGTGGGGCCGCTGGGCACGCTCCAGCTCGGCTACATGAAGGAGCCCTTCTCGCTGGAGGAGCGCACCAGCACCCTGGCGCAGCCCTTCCTGGAGCGCAGCATCGCCAACGTGTTCGCGCCGAAGCGCGGCAGCGGCTTCATGTTCACCAACACCCACTTCGACCGGCGGCTGCGCTGGGCCGGCGGGCTCTTCTTCGTCACGGACCGCTTCGCGGGCTCGGACGAGAGCGAGGGCTTCGACGACACCTTCGACCTGGCCTTGCGCGTGAACGGGCTCCCGCTCTGGCAGGACGGTGCCGACTGGATGGTGCTCGGCTTCTCCTACTCGCGCCGCTTCAACATCACGGACGAGGTGTCGCTGGCCGAGCGGCCCGAGTCGTTCCTCGTGCCGCCCCTGATCGATACCGGGAGGATCGCCGGGGCGTCGAGCCTGGACCGGTTCGGCGTCGAGGCCGCCTGGGCGCGAGGGCGCCTGAACTTCCAGGTCGAGGGCCTGGGGATGCTGCTGCACCGCGACTCCGCGCCGGATCTCCGCTTCTGGGGCGGCTACGCTCTGGTGACGGTCGCGCTCACCGGTGAGCGGCGGCCCTACGGCAGGCGCTCGGGGACCTTCGGACGGATCGTGCCCATCGACACGATGAGCCGCCGCCACGGGTACTGGGGCGCGCTGGAGCTGGCCGCCCGCGTCTCCTACGCCGACCTCGACGACGAGGACGTGCGCGGCGGACGCGAGCTGAACGTCACCCTGGGACTCAACTGGATCCCCTTCCGCCGGGTCAAGATCGCCACCAACTACGTGCTGGCGCGCCGCCTCGGTCGGATCGAAGGCTGGGCCAACATCCTGCAGGCCCGCGTCCAGCTCGACTACTAACCTTCGGCCTCTGTGAGGAACAATGATCCAGGCACCGGTCTTCATGGTCGGATCCGAGCGATCCGGGACCACTCTCCTTCGCTTGATGATGGGCTCCCATCCGATGATCGCGGCGAACCCCGAGTTCGACTTCTCCGTGGAGAAGATCGCTCCGGACGGCACCTTCCCGGGCGTCCCGGAGTACGTCGCCTTCCTCGAGACCGACCGCTCCTTCCAGCTGTACGGCTTCGACATCGACCCGAGCCTCGGCTACCCGGAGCTGGTCGACAGCTTCCTGCGGCAGCGCCAGCGCCGCGAGAACAAGCCGATCGTAACGGCCACCGTCCACCATCACTTCGACCGGCTGAGGTCGATCTGGCCCGATGCCCGATTCGTGTACATCCTCCGGGACCCGCGCGACGTCGCCGGCTCGGTGATCGGGATGGGTTGGGCCGGGAACTTCTGGACCGCGAACGAGCGATGGCTCGACGCGGAACGGATCTGGGAGCGCCTCTCCGGGCGACTCGCGGACCACGAGAAGCTCGAGATCCGCTACGAGGACCTGATCCTGTCGACCGAGGCGACTCTCACCCAGGTCTGCGACTTCTACGGAGTCGGCTTCGATCGGGCGGTGTACGACTACGCGAAGAACTCCACCTATGACATGCCGGATCCGAAGCTCGTGGCGCAGTGGAGGACGCGGCTCGGGGCGCGGGATCTGCAGCTGGCAGAAGCCCGGCTGGGAGATCGCTTGGGCAGTCGGGGATACCCTTCCAGTGGCCTGCCCGCCGTCACGCCCTCAGCGCTGCGGGTCCGGTGGCTCGAGTGGCAGGACTGGTGGGCTCGAGCGAGAGCGCGAATGAGGCTCCTGGGAGTCCCCCTCTTCGCCGCGGACTACTTCGCCCGTCGAGTCGGTCCGAAGGCGCTGGAGGATCGCCTGCGCCAGCGCGTCCATGCGAAGATCAACGCCACCCTGCGCTAGCCCGGCGCCGCTCAGGCGATCGCCACCTCCTTGAGGAGCGGCAGGTTGTCCAGGACCTTGCCCGCGCCGGTGGCGACCGCGGTGAAGGGGTCCTCGCTGCGCAGGATCGGGAGCTTGGTCTCCTCGCGGAGCAGGACGTCCAGGTCCCGCAGGAGCGAGCCGCCGCCGACGAGCATGATGCCGCGGTCGACGATGTCCGCCGCCAGCTCCGGCGGCGTGCGCTCGAGCGTCAGGTGCACGGTCTCGACGATCGAGTGGATGGGCTCGATGAGCGCCTCGCGCATCTCCTCGTTGTTGGTGACGACGACCTTCGGGATGCCGTTCACCAGATCGCGCCCCTTGAGCTCCATCGACATCGTCTTCGTCTGCGGCGAGGCGCAGCCGATCTCCATCTTGACCGATTCGGCCGTGCGCTCGCCGATCAACATGTTGTACTTGCGCTTGACGTAGTTGACGATCGCCTCGTCCATCTTGTCGCCGCCGGTGCGGATGGAGCGGGAGGTCACGATCCCGGCCAGGGAGATCACGGCCACGTCGGTGGTGCCTCCGCCGATGTCGACGGCCATGTTGCCGGTGGGTGCGGTCACGTCGAGGCCGGCCCCGATGGCCGCAGCCATCGGCTCCTCGATCAGGAAGACCTCACGGGCGCCTGCCGACAGGGCGGACTCGCGCACGGCACGCTTCTCGACGCTGGTGATGCAGGGCGGGACGCAGATCACGATGCGGGGCCGCACCAGCGTGCTGCGGTTGTGGGCGCGCTGGATGAAGTAGCGGAGCATCGCCTCGGTGATCTCGAAATCGGCGATCACGCCTTCCTTGATGGGCCGGATGGCGCGGATGGAGCCCGGGGTGCGGCCGACCATCTCCTTGGCCTCGTGGCCCACGGCCAGTACCCGCTCGGCGCGCCCATGGGCGTCGGAGGCCACCGCCACCACGCTGGGCTCGGAGCAGATCATGCCCTTGCCCTTGGCGTACACGAGGGTGTTGGCCGTGCCCAGGTCGATGGCCAGGTCGTTCGAGAACACCCCGGCGACGCTGTCGAAGATCATCTGAGTTGCCTCGATAAGCTTCGAGAACCGGCCTCCGGCCGTTTCTCGTCCTGTCTGAACGCTGACGCTGTCTCCCACTGATCGGCGAGACGGGTGCAGGAATTGAGGCGAAAAGCCCCCCAGGCCAGCGCTAATCCGGGCGGCCGCGTGAGCGGCATCACGGGCCGGAGGCTGGGGTAGAGTGACGTCCCATCGGAGGCCCCCATGCCGCGAAACTCCCTCCCGTGCCTGGCCGGGGCCCTTGCTGCGGCCGCCCTGCTGGCTGCCTGCGGTTCCCCCGGGTCTCCGCCGCCTCCGACGGCGGACCCGGCTACCCGCAGGGCCCTGGCCCACGGCGGCGAGGTGGTGGGATTCCGTACCGAGCCGGGAGTCCACGTGTGGAGGGGCATTCCCTTCGCCGCCCCGCCCATCGGGTCCCTGCGCTGGAGGTCGCCGCATCCGCCCGAGCCCTGGCAGGGGGCGCGCGAGACGCTGGCCTTCGGGGCCTCCTGCCCGCAGATCGCCACTCGGCTGGGAGGGCGGGACGGTGCGGCGGGCGGGGAGCCCACCGGCGACGAGGACTGTCTGACCCTGAACGTCTTCGCGCCGCCCTTCGAGGCCGACGCCGTGCCGCGCGGCGCCCAGCGCCGGCCGGTCCTCTTCTGGATCCACGGCGGCGGGAACTCGATCGGCGATGCCGTCCTGTACGACCCGAGCAACCTGGTGCTGGCCCACGACGTGGTCGTGGTCACCACCCACTACCGGCTCGGACCCTTCGGCTGGCTGCGCCACGGATCGCTGCGTGGCGAGGGGACCCGGGCCGAGGATCGCTCGGGCAACTTCGGCACCCTCGATCTGATCCGCTCGCTGGAGTGGGTGCGCGACAACATCGCCGCCTTCGGCGGCGATCCGCGGCGGGTGACGATCTTCGGGGAGTCGGCCGGCGGATCCAACGTCTACACCCTGCTGCTCTCGCCGCTGGCCCGGGGCCTCTTCCAGCGCGCCGTGGTGCAGAGCGGGGGGCTGCGCACCGCTTCCGTCGCCGAGGCCGAGAGCTACGTGGATGCCGCCGACCCCGGCCACGAGGCCTCGTCCAACGAGATGATCCTGAGACTCCTGCAGTCGGAGGGCGCCGTCGATCGCGGGGCGGCGCGCGAAGCCCTGGCCGGGATGAGCGCGCGCGAGGTGGAGACCTTCCTGCGCGAGCGCGAGCCGGCAGACATCCTGCGCGCCTACGACAGCTGGGCGGGAAGCGGGATGCTCCACATGCCCAAGGTGTTCCGCGACGGCTTCGTGCTGCCGGAGGATCCCTTCCGTCGTGTGCTGGCCGAGGGTCGCTACAACCAGGTGCCCGTGATCCTGGGAAGCAACCGGGACGAGAGCAAGCTCTTCATGGCGATGGACCCGACCTGGGTGCGCACCGTCTTCGGCGTGCCCCTCTGGGCGAAGGACGTCGAGCTGTACGATCGCGCCTCCCACTACTCGAGCAGCACCTGGAAGGCCGTGGGCGTCGACGGTCCGGCCGAGGCGATGCGCAGGGCGCAGGGCCCGACCGTGTGGGCCTACCGCTTCGACTGGGACGAGCTCCCGAGCTTCCTGTGGTGGGACGGACCGCAGCTCATCGGCGCCGCCCACGCCCTGGAGATCCCCTTCGTCTTCGGCCGCTTCGAGCTGGGGCGGCTGGGGAACCGGCTCTTCTCCGAGGAGTCGCGTGCCGGCCGCGAGGCCCTCTCCCGCGCCATGATGTCGTACTGGGCGCAGCTCGCCTGGGAGGACGACCCGGGCCGCGGCCGCGACGGCTCGCAACCGCTCTGGTCGGCGTGGGGGGTCGGGGGCAAGAGCTTCGCCATCCTCGACAGCGAGGCCGACGGCGGCATCCGCATGGCGGATGCTCGGGTGAGCGTGCGTGGTCTGCTCGAGGAGATCGTGGCGGACCCCACGATCCGAGACGACGCGACCCGCTGCGACTTCCTGCGCGGGCTCGCCGACCGCGCCCTCGAGCTGCCGCGCGAGGAGGTGGACGCGATGCCCGCCTGTGCCGGCGCGGGCTGAGAGCCGCGCCCACGTGAAGGTGTACACCACCGCTCCGCTCGAGGACCCTCGCGACGTCCGCGGGGTCTTCCCGCGACTCGAGGAGATCGGCTACGACGGCGCCTTCACCTTCGAGTCCAAGCACGATCCCTTCCTGCCCCTCGTGATCGCCGCCGAGCACACGACACGGCTGCGTCTCGGCACCGCCATCGCCATCGCCTTCGCCCGCAATCCGATGAACCTGGCCAACCTGGGCTACGGGCTCCAGGTGATCAGCGAGGGGCGCTTCGTCCTCGGCCTGGGCTCCCAGGTGCGCCCCCACATCGAGAAGCGCTTCTCGATGCCCTGGTCGAAGCCGGCGGCCCGCATGCGCGAGATCGTGCTCGCCATCCGCGCCATCTTCGAGCGCTGGGAGGGGAGGGCGGAGCTCGACTTCCAGGGCGAGCTCTATCGCCACACCCTGATGATCCCGGCCTTCGACCCGGGCCCGAACCCGTTCGGTCCGCCCCCGATCTTCACGGCGGGCTTCGGCCCGCGCATGACCGAGGTGGCCGGGGAGGTGGCGGACGGCTTCTTCGGGCATCCGTTCACGACGCGGAAGTCCCTCCTCGAGAACACCCTCCCCGCGATCGAGCGCGGCCTCGCGAAGAGCGGACGCGCGCGGGAGGACCTCGAGATCGTCTGCGCGACGCTGATCGTCACCGCCGACACCGAAGAGGAGTTCGCACGCGTGAAGGAGGTGGCCCGAAAGCACCTGGCCTTCTACGGCTCGACGCCCGCCTATCGCCCCACGCTGGAGTGCCATGGGTGGGGGGAGCTCCACGTCGAGCTGAACCGCATGTCGAAGCAGGGTCGCTGGGACGACATGGCCGGCCTGGTGGACGACGAGGTCGTGGAGACGATCGCGGTGGTGGGCGAGCGACACGAGGTCGCGGGCCGCCTTCGCGAGCGCCTGGACGGGATCGCAGACGGGGCGGCCCTCACCAACAACCGCGCGCCGGATCCGGGCTTCTGGGCGGACACCGTGGCAGAGCTGAAGTCCGCTTGAGCCGGGCCTCGGCCGGGGCTGGCGTCAATCCGACCCTCGCGAGGAGGCGGAAGCCCGGCTCACCGCCAGGCCGACCACCAGGAACACCAGGCCCAGCAGGAGGCGCGGGTCGCCGAAGTGGAGCCAGGGATCGCCGGGGAAGGCGAAGGTCTTGGCGATCGCGGCGACCTTGAACTCGTGGGAGCCCTGGAAGGCCGGGTTGGTGGCGATCTCCATGAGGTCGCGTCGGCTGCGGTAGCGCATGCCCGCGCCGCGGGTCCAGACCTCGCCTTCGGTCATTCCGAAGTGCTCGAGAGAGGGCGCCGCTGCCTGGGCGACGAAGACGGGGTGGCAGGCGCGCTTCAGGAGGGCGGGCCACATGTACTCCATGTACTTCGCCAGCACCTCGTCCGGGCTGGCGCCCGGCTTCGCGCCCTCGGTGGGCCGCGGGTTCGCGTGCATCTCGATGGTGTTCCACATCACCAGGTCGTCGCCCGTGTCCGACTCCAGGAAGGCCCGCATCGTCGCCAGGCGCTCCGGCGTCGCGTCCGGGCTGTGGGTCCGGATCAGGCCGACGTAGTGCTCCACCTCCTGCGGGGTGAGCGGACCTCCGCACGAGGTGTACCAGGAGAAGAACGATACGTAGAGCACGCCCAGGATCGCCCAGGTGATTCTCGCTGCCATCAGGCTGCGCCCTCGCGGTTCGCGGCAGCTAGTATGCCAGAATGCCGTGGCGCGGCGCGGATGCGATTGCCGTAGACTGGACGCCTCGGCTGAGGGGGGGAACCGTGAAGAAGCTCTGCTACGGCCTGTCTGCGCTCGTGATCGTCTCCCTCGCCGCGGCCTGCGCGGGGAACGACGATCCCAACGAGGTGCGCGAGTCCCCCTGCGAGTGGGGCGACAATCGACCGGGCTGCGAGCAGGAGCGCATGGAGTGCATCGACCCGCAGCGCTGCTACTGACGTAGGGGCGACCTGCGCGCAGACGCTCCAGGGAGCGTCTGCGCGCAGCTAGCTCGGTTCCGCCGGCGCCTCGGGGAGCGTGTTCGCGTGGAACACGCCGAAGATCATGAGCTGGACGATGTGGCCCGCCAGCGATCCTCCCGCCGCCTTCATGCGCGGCAGGAACACCACGCACTCGACCGCGTGGACGACCACCATGAAGATCACGGCCCAGCTCGCGACGACGCCCAGCGGCAGCGGCACGAAGAAGGCCAGCAAGCCATATACCCACACGAGCCCCACGACGGTCCTTCCGGCCATTGGATCAGTCTACCAGGGGCGCGGCGGGGGTGGGACGGCTGGTCGCGGGCCTCTCTAGGACTGGATCACCAGCTTCGAGAGGCTCGTCTTGCGGAGGTTCGTCTTCTGGATCGTGCGAACCAGCTCGGCGACCTTCTCGGTGTCGGTCTCGAACGGGTTGTTGCAGATGACCCGTACGTTGAGAAGGTTGCCCAGGCGGATGTTCGACCAGTCGAGGTCGTACTGGATCGAGTTCTGTCGGGCGAGCTTGATGAACTCGCCGCGCATCTTCGCGCGGGTGTCCGGCGGCGGCTCGGTCTTCGCCTTCATGATGGCGTCGTCCGAGACGATGCGGTCCACGGCGCCCTTGCGCTCGAGCAGGTAGTAGAGGCCCCGACCCAGGCGGATGTCGTGGTACTGCAGGTCGAGCATGAAGACGCGGGGATCGTTCCAGGTGGCGCCTCGCTTCTCGAGGAAGGAGTCGATCATGCGCCGCTTGATCACCCAGTCGATCTTGCGGGAGAGCTTGTCGGGATCCGTGTCGAGGCAGTCGAGCACGTGCTGCCACTCGTGGACGGCCTCCTTGAGCTCGTCCGACGCCGGGTAGTGCTCGATGTACTTCTGGGCCATCTCGCAGTACTCGCGCTGGATCTCGATGGGCGAGTACTCGCGCCCGTTGTCCAGGCGCAGGCGCCGCTTGCAGGTGGTGTCGTAGGAGATGTCCTTGATGGCCTTCACCGGGTTGCGCAGGGTGAAGTCCTTGTTGATGTAGTTGTCCTCGATCATCTGCAGGACGACGGCGCAGGTCCCGATCTTCACGAAGTTCGTGTACTCGCACATGTTGGAGTCGCCCACGATGACGTGGAGCCGCCGGTACTTCTCCCGGTCGGCGTGCGGCTCGTCGCGCGTGTTGATGATCGAGCGGTCGTTGGTCGTCGTGCCCGAGATCTTCTGGTAGATGTGCTGGGCGCGCTGGCTGATGCAGTAGTGCACGCCGTCCTGGGTCTGGAAGACCTTGCCCGCGCCCGTGAAGATCTGGCGCGTCACGAGGAACGGGATCAGCTGCTCCGCCAGGTAGTAGAAGTCGACGTCCCGGTCCACCAGGTAGTTCTCGTGGCAGCCGTAGGAGTTCCCGACGAAGTCGGTGTTGTTCTTGAAGATCGAGAGCTTCCCGGCGACCCGCTCCTCGCGGATCTTCTCCTCCGCGTAGTCCTGCAGATCCTCCAGGATGCGCTCGCCGGCCTTGTCGTAGACGATGAGCTGCTTGGGCGAGGCGCACTCGGGCGTGGCGTACTCGGGGTGGCAGCCGGTGTCCTGGTAGAAGCGCGCGCCGTTCTCCAGGAACACGTTCAGGAAGTGCTCCGTGGTGATCAGCTTCTCGAAGAGGAAGCGGATGGCCTTCTCGACCGGAAGCGTCTTCCTCCCATCCGGGGTGAAGATGATTCCGTATTCGTTCTCGAGGCCGAAGATCCGCTTCTGCACGGTGACGTCCGTCGTCAATTCGCCCCGGGCGGGCCGGGACTACCCCTCCAGGATACCCGCTAACTCATCGGCAGACAGGCGCCGGAACTTGCGGCCACTGCGGCTCCTGTCGAGGATGGCCACTTCCAGGTTCTTGGGGGGAACGGGATCGCCGTTGGTGCCCCGCTCGAGGGTGTTGCGGCCCAGTCGCACCGCCTCCCCGAGGGGTTGATCTTCCGCGTAGTGGGCACGCAGATGCGCTTCGAGGTTCTCCGCACTGCCGCCGATGACGCAGTAGCCCTGGTGGTCTCCGATGCTGCCATCGAACTGCACCCTGTAGAGCGAGTTCTCCTCGTGCCCCTCGAAGCGGGGATCGCCCACCTCGGCCACCACGATCTCCACCTCGAGCGGCTTCATCTGGTTCGTGAAGACGTCGCCGATGGCCTGCGAATAGGCGTTGGCCAGTGCGCGACCGCGCACGTCGTCGCGGCTGTAGGCGTAGCCCTTCACGTCCGCGTAGCGAACGCCCACCTTCCTGAGCTGGTCGAACTCACTGAACTTGCCGACTCCCGCGAACGCGATCCGGTCGTAGATCTCGCCCAGCTTGGAGAGGCTGGCCGAGGGATTCTCCGCCATGAGCAGGATCCCGTCTGCGTACTCCATGGTGACGATGGACTTCCCGCGCGCGATCCCCTTGCGGGCGTACTCGGCCTTGTCGGCCATGAGCTGTTCGGGGGAGACGTAGAAGGGCATCGACATGGGATCAGCCTCGGCGGGACGACTCGACGATCGCCCGGTGCACGTCCGCGATCTCCGACTCGGGCACGTCCTCGATGCCTTCCGCGGTGCAGACCTTCACGATCGGGTAGATGCCGCGCTCCAGGTCCACGCCGCCTGTAGCGCGATCCTCGTCCGCGGCGGCGCGCAGCGCCTCGAGGGCGGCCCGCAGGCCGTCGGCCCGCTCGAGACCGGGCGTGTAGCTCTTCTTGAGGCTCTCCTTCGCGAACAGGCCGCCTGAGCCCGACGCGTCGAACTCCGCCTCCTCGTAGCGGCCGCCGGTGATGTCGAACTTCCAGAGTCGACCCTGCTTGCGGCGCGTGTCGTAGCCGGCGAAGAGCGGAACCACGGCCAGCCCCTGCATGGCGGCGGGGAGGTTCTGCCGGATCATCTGGGAGAGCTTGTTGGCCTTGCCGTCCAGCTCGAGGGCCTCGCCCTCGATCTTCTCGTAGTGCTCGAGCTCGATCCCCAGGAGCCGCGCCATCTCGATGGCCGGGCCGGCTGCGCCGGCGATGGCGATCAGCGAGTGCTCGTCCGCGGCGAAGACCTTCTCGACCTCCCGGGAGGCCACCTGGTAGCCGGCGGTCGCCAGTCGGTCGCCCGCCACCAGGACCCCGGCCTCCAGGCGCAGGGCCAGGACGGTCGTGCCGTGGGGTGCCTCGACGATTGCGTCGTGCGCCTTCTGCGCCAGGTCGGCGAAGTCGACCCGGATGTGCGAATGGTCGAGCTCGAGCAGCTCCGAGAAGCTCGAACCCTGGTACTGACCCCTGAACGGCACCCGATCCCCCCTCCCGATCGGCGCGCGGACGCCTGCTGACCGCTGCGCTGTACGTGGCGCCCAGACGCCTACTGGCCGCCGCGCTGGACGTAGTTCTTGACGAACTCCTCGGCGTTCTCCTCGAGGACGTCGTCGATCTCGTCGACCAGTGCGTCCATCTCCGCCTTGAGCTCCTCGCCCTTCTTCTTGAGCTTCTGGCCGCCCTCGCCGCCGTCGCCCTTGGCTTCGCCGCCGTCGCCGCCCTTGTGCTTCTGGGTCTGCTCCGCGCACCCCACCACCCCCAGGAGGCTGGGGTCGGCGTTGGGGACGCGGTGTCGTGAGAGGGTCTTCATGGAGGACCTCCGGGTGAGCGGGTCAGGCCCGCAGATTCTTGACGAGCTCGGCGGCGCTCGCGGACTGGACCAGCAGGTCCTCCACGTGCTCCTTCGAGCCCTTGAGCGGCTCGGCCATCAGGATGCGCTTGATCGGCTCGTCGTCGATTCCGAACGAGATCGAGTCCCAGTTCACCCCGAAGACCTGGGGAGCGTAGCGCCGCAGGCACTGCCCGCGGAAGTAGGCCCGGGTGTCCTCGGGCGGGTGGTGGATGGCCTCGGTGATCTCGTCGTCCTCCACCAGCCGCTCGAGCTGGCCCCGGCGCTCCATCACGTAGTAGAGGCCCTTGTCCGGGCGGATGTCGTGGTACTGGAGATCCATCATCTCCACCTGCGGGGAGCGCCAGTCCACGCCCTTGCGCTCCATGAAGCTCTCGCAGAGCTGCTTCTTGATCACCCAGTCGATCTGGCCGGAGAGCTCCATGGGGTCCCGCTCGAGGCACTCGAGGACATGCGCCCACTTCTCCAGTACGTCCCGATCCACGTCGGAGAGATCCCGGCCCTCGGCCCAGGCGAGGGCCATGTCCAGGAACTCCTTCTGGATCTCCACCGCGGTCATCTTGGGCCCGCGGTCGAGCTGCACCTCGCGGGTGCAGGTGGGATCGTGGGAGATCTCCTTGATCGCGCGTACCGGGTCGCGCAGGGTGAGGTCCCGGGTGATCGCGCCGTCCTCGATCATGGCGAGCGCGATCGCGGTCGCGCCGTTGCGCAGGTAGATCGTGTACTCGCTCATGTTGGCGTCACCCACGATCACGTGCAGACGCCGGTACTTCTCGCGGTCGGCGTGGGGCTCGTCCCGCGTGTTGATGATGGGGCGCTTCACCATCGTGTCGAGCGCCACCTCGGTCTCGAAGAAGTCGGAGCGCTGGGCGAGCTGGTAGTCGCAGGGCTGCGCCCGGTTCTCGCTGCCCACCTTGCCTGCGCCGGTGTAGACCTGGCGTGTGACGAGGAAGGGCATCCCGTGCTCCACGATCTGCTTGAAGGACGTGCGCCGGTCCATCAGGTAGTTCTCGTGGGAGCCGTAGCTGTTGCCCTTGCGGTCGCTGTTGTTCTTGTAGATCAGCATCTGCGTGCCCTCGGGCAGCAGCACCTGGGCCTCGCGGCGGCTGATCTCGAGGACGCGCTCGCCGGCCTTCTCGTGGACGACCAGGTCGCGGGCGTTGGTGACCTCCGGACAGGAGTACTCGGGGTGCGCGTGATCGACGTAGTAGCGCGCGCCGTTGATCAGCGTCTTGTTGCGGGCGATGTTCTCCTGCTGGTTGGGCGTGTACTTCTCGCCGTCGACCTGGAAGCCTCGCGCGTCGGCGAGCGGGTTCTCCTGGTCGTAATCCCAGAGGATCTTTCCGTCGGGATCCTCGCGATACGCGTTGACGATCAGGACGCAGGACGAGATCGGATCGAAATCAGGGTCGTTCTTGACCGTGATCCCGTACTCGATCTCCGTACCCATGACAGTGGGAATCGCCATCTTCCTTGCATCCGCCCCGTTGCGCGCCTCGTCCCCCTCCGGCCGCCGTGCCGCCCGGTGCTCTGCCCGGGTCGACCCTTTGGCCGCTTCAGCGTAGGGGAAGTC
>JANQFA010000176.1 GCA_028278065.1 Myxococcota bacterium | reverse complement strand
GCTCCCCCTCCTCTCGAAGCCGCTGCGACCGGCGCAGCTGCGCGCTGCCCTCAGCGGGCTCCGATCGCCTTCTCGTAGTCGCGCATGAGGAGAGCCGCTTCCGTGCGGTTGCTCACGTCGAGGCGCTCGATCACCGCCGCCACGTGGACCTTCACGGTGGCGGCGGAGATGCCCAGGGCCTCCGCGATCTCCGGGTTCGTGAGCCCGCGCGCCACCAGGCGCAGCACCTCGCGCTGCCGCTCCGAGAGGGCCTCCACCCCCGCCGGCGCGACCGCCCCCTCCGCGTCGATCGAGCCGAGCGCGGCGGGCACGTAGACGTCGCCGTCCAGGATCGCGCGCAGCGCCCGCAGCAGGGACGAGCGGTCGAGGCTCTTGGGCAGGAAGCCGGCGGCGCCGTCGGCCAGGGCACGGCGTGCCGCAGCGGGTGTCTCCGACGCGGAGAGGATGGCGACCGGAAGCGCGGGAAAGCGCTGGCGCAGCTCGGCCAGCACCTGCCAGCCGTCCCGGTCCGGAAGCTCCAGGTCGAGAAGCACCAGGTCGAAGGCCGGATTCGCCTCCACCTCCTGGAGCGCGGTCGCGCAGTCGCGCGCCTCGCGCAGCTCGACCTCGTCGTCGATCTCCTCCAGCACCAGGCGCAGTCCACCCCGGAAGAGCTCGTGGTCGTCGCAGGTCAGGATCCGCACCGACGGGAAGTTGGCACAGGACCGGGGCGTCGCGGAGCAGGGCACGGCGACAGGGTCGCGACCGTGCGCGCTCCGGCCCATCCGCCGAGGGGCCTATCCCCCTGGGGTCCAGCGCCGGGCGAGATCCCGGTGTCCGCTCGCCGGCTCGGAGACCTCGGTCGAGAGGGGAGCGGAAGACGACGCCGGCTCCGCCACGGCGGCGCGGGCCACCTCCTGAAGCTGGGCCAGGTGGCGGCGCGCCGCGGTCGCCGGTGTCATGACGCGCGCCATGAAGGTGATGCTGATGCAGGCGAGCACGCGTTCGCCCTCCCGGACGGGGACCGAGACGGAGGCCGACTCGCCGCTCACGGGCTTGCGCGCGCCCGGACCGCGGACCGCGTAGCCGCGTCGACGGGCGGCCTGCAGCGTCGGACCGAGTCGCGCGCGGCTGCGCGCGGCGCGGTCCAGCGTCGCCTCCGATCTCTGCAGGAGGTCGAGGATCAGGCGGTTCTCGGAGGCGGGGCAGAAGGCCAGGTAGGCGATTCCCATGGCGGAGGCCAGCATGGGAAGACGCAGGTTGACCGTCGAGCGGAAGAGCGCGAGCGGGCTGTCCGGGATGGTGCTGTAGCGGACCAGCATGGCGTCGCGATCGAAGGTGCCGACGGCCAGCGGCCAACGGATCTCCGAGGTGAGGTCGCGCGCCAGGGGTGCGATGCGCTGGACGACCGCGGACTCCTCCTGGAAGCCCTCCGACAGCGAGCGCACGCGGCTCGTGATCCGGTAGACCGGGCGGCCCGGATCGCGCGACACGAAGCCCTCGGACTCGAGGGTCTCCAGGAGCCGGACCAGGGTGGGCTTGGGCAGGCCCGTGGCCTCGTGGAGCTCGGCGATCGAGGCCAGCGGCCGCTGGTTCAGGTGCACGAGGACGGTCAGGGCGCGCTGGACGGACTGGACGGGCCGGTAGGAGGGCATGGACGTTCCGCATGGTGAAACAGCGTGGATCCAGTCTCGCCTCCGTCCGGGATCCGCGTCAATCCTGGGGCGACATCCTGCCTCGGAGAATCGCCATGGTCCGCCGATCCTCGACACGCGCCGCCGCCTGGCTGCCCCTCCTGCTGCTCGCTGCACCCGCGGCCGCCCAGACGCCGCACGTCTTCCCCCTCCCGGAACGCACCGGCTGGGCGCCCCAGGGGGAACGAGCCGTGGGGCTCGAGGATCCCGTCACGGCCCCGCGTCAGGCCTGGCGCAACATCCACTCCGACACCGCCAACAGCGACGAGATCACGGGCGCCATCGCGCCACTCATGCGCTCCGAGTGGACCCGCGAGGTCGAGACCTGGAACTGGTCGGGACCGGTCTTCGACGATTCGGGCAACCTCTACTTCTCGCCGGTCTTCCCGTACGAGAACGTGGTCCTGATCTCCCTGGATCGGGCGAGCGGGCTGCGGCGCTGGTCGATCCCCGGAACGGGGGCGCCGCCGGGACTCGCCGCGCCGCTGATCCTGCGCGATCCGAGCGATCCGAGCGATCCGAGCGCGGAGATCATCTACCTGGCCCTCTACGACCGCGCCCTCGCGGTGCGCCCGGACGGCAGCGTCTTGTGGGACGTGCCGACCGGACTGACCCTCGGGCCCGACCCCTTCGACAACCTCACCCTGGGCACCAGCTACGTCGCCCCCGTCGACGCGATCGCCGGTCTCACCAGCGACGGCCACGTGTACCTGCTCGACCGCGCCACGGGCGCCGCGCTTCTTCCGGCGCCGTACCCGCTTCCCGGCGAGCGCACGCCCGACGTTCCGCCTCTCCTCCCGCCGGCCCTGCGCGAGCCGGCCGAGGCTCTGCTGCTCGAGCTTCTCGACGTGCCTCCGGGATCGATGAACCGGATGTCCGACCTGCTGCTGGGCAACGACGTGGAGGCGGCCAACATGTTCTCGGTGGATCCCTCCACGGGCCGGCTGTGGGTGGCGGCCACCGCCGCCGACGGCGCGGATGGAACACTGGATGGCGTATCCGAGCTCGGCGCCCTCTACGGACTCGACGTCGTCCCGTCGGGCGGGGGCGCCGCCATCTCCGTGGCCTGCAGCCTGAGCTTCGAGGGCGGCTCCGCCTCCACGCCCTCCCTCCGCCGCGACGGGACACGCATCTACCTGGGGGACAACTTCGGCAAGCTCCTGGCCATCGGATCGGATTGCCAGATGCTCTGGGAAGTGGATCTCGGCAGCCAGATCACCGGCTCGATCGCCGTCTCCTCGGACAACGACGTCGTCTACGCATCGACGCTCCAACAGATCTTCCAGGTGTTCGATCGCGGCAGCTCCGGCGAAGTCGGGTGGCAGGCCAACCTCGACCTCTTCGATCTCGAGCCGGGCCAGTCCAGCTTCAACCTGAACCTCGTCTCGATCGGCGCCAACGGGCTCGCCTTCCAGGCGGGCGCCGGGATCCTGCTCGGGGCCAACGTGACCCTGCCGCTCGCGTTCGGGATCGGGCTCCTCGACCGAGAGACGGGTGAGGTGCGCTCCTTCACGCAGGGCGGCGAGGAGACCGTCGCCGTGATGAGCACGGGCGCGGACGGCGCTCTCTACATCGGCAACTCGCCCCTGCGCCGAGCGGTCGCCATCGCCGCCGGACTCACCAGCGACCCCCTGACGGGGGGCATCACGAAGTTCGCGCGCGAGCGCGTCGATCTCCTGATGCGCGACGCCCTCTGTGCCGCCGCGGATCGCGACCGGAGGGCGTCCTCGATCGCCGCGCTCCAGCCCGAGGGCTCCGCCGCAGACGCCCGCCAGGGCAATCAGCTGGTGGTCCAGGCGCGGGACGCGGCGACGGAGGCTCTGGTGACGGGCGACCTGACACTGGCGGAGTGGAGCAGAATCGCTCCGCTGCTCGACCGCGCGGAATCCCTTCACGACCGCTACCTGACGGGGGAGCCCGCGTCCCTTCTCGACGCGGCCGCCGAAGATCTGGAGGCGGCGTGCCGAGCGCTGGATCTCCCGGATCCCGTCGACGGCTGGCGGATCGTCTTCCGCGACGACGGCGACGACCCGAGCCGGCGCTTCGTCGCGGTCAACTCGCGCGACTCGCGCATCCGCGCGCCGGTACCGGGAGGCCCCGGAGATCCGACGCTCTCGGGCGCCGTGCTGACGATCCGCAATCCCGAGACCGGCGAGCACGCGACGCTCGACCTGCCGTCCACCGGCTGGCGCGGCATCGGGAAGCCGGCCGGATCGCGCGGCTATCGCTTCAAGAATCCGGGCGGCTCGGCCTGTCGTCAGGTGAAGGTCTGGGGGGGCCGCCAGATCCACGCGAGCTGTGCGGGCGACCAGATCGACTTCACGCTGGACGAAGCGTCCCAGGGATCGCTCGCAGTCACCCTGCAGCTGGGCATCGACACGCCCCAGTGCGTTCTCTTCGGCGGCGACGTCCGCAAGGACTTCGGGACCTTCGGGGGCGGACGCGGCAGCTTCCGCGCGCGACACGCACCCGCACCGACCGGGTGTCCCGTACCCTAGCCAGCCCCGTTCCCGGAGAGAGCCATGTCGTCCCTTCTCATCTGCGCCTCCCACAGCCCCCTCTTCCTCAGCGAACGGCCCCGACAGCACGGAGAGATCACGGCCGTGTTCGCCGGTCTCGCCGAGGCGGTGGCGGCCTTCGATCCGGAGCTGGTGATCCAGTTCGGAGCCGACCACTACACCGGAATGCACATGGCGCTGATGCCCGCCTTCTGCGTGGGGCTCGCCGCCCGCGCGCCGGAAGGGGACTTCGGCGGCTTCCCCGGGGAGTTCGACGTCCCGGCGGAGCAGGCCCTGGAGCTGGCCGGGTTCCTGCGCGGCGCGGAGATCGACGTCGCCGTCTCCTACGACCTGGTCCTGGACCACGGCTTCACCCAGGCGGCCCAGTTCCTGACCGGCGCGGTAGGCCGCTACCCCACCATTCCGGTCTTCGTGGACGCCATCGCTCCGCCCGTCCCACCGCTCCGGCGCACACGCCGACTGGGCGCCGCCGTCGGTCGCTGGCTGGCGGGCCTGGACATGCGCGTGCTGATCATCGGCTCGGGCGGTCTGTCCCACGAGCCGGCCCTCCTGTTTCCTCCCGTCGACCACGCCCAGGACGGCGTCCGCGACTGGATCCTGCACGGCCCCGGCTCTTCCCAGATGGGTCTGGAGGCGTGGTTCGAGCACATCGAGAAGCTGACCAGAATGGGGCCTCCCCTGTACGCCCGGGGAGACCTGCCCGATCCCACCCGCGAGGCCTTCGACCGCCGCTTCCTCGACCTCTTCACGGCCGGAGACCTCGAGAAGCTCGACGACTGGGAGAACGACTGGATCGTGGAGCAGGGTGGTAACGGAGCCAAGGAGATCCACCTCTGGGTCGCGGCGGGCGCCGCGGCCCAGGCACTCGGCGCCCCCCTCCCCACACTGGACTACTACGCCCCGGTCAAGGAGTACGCGATCGCCGTGGGCATCGCGCACGCCGGGCCCGACGCGTGAACGCGTCCGGCTCGCGCCAACGGAGGAGAGCATGAAGCTGGCGACGTTCCGGTTCGAGGGAAGAGAACGCATCGGGCTCGCGACCGCAGAGGATGCGATCGTCGATCTCGGCGAGGCGTTCGAGGCGACCGGAACGGCGGGCCCGCCCGGTACCCTCCTCGAGCTGGTCGAGGCCGGGCCAGAGCTGCGGGCCACGCTCGAAGCCGTGCACGCCGCTGCGCATCGCATCCCGCTGCGAAGGATCTCCGTGGCGGAGGTCGCGTGGCTGCCCCCCATCCGCCGTCCCTCCAAGGTGATCGGCGTGGCCCTCAACAACGCCATCTTCTCGAAGCTGGCCTACCGCTACTTCGAAGAGCCCTCCTTCTTCCTCAAGCCGCCCTCGGCCCTGGTGGGACACGGGGAGCCGATCGAGATCGCCGAGGAGTACGGGCTCACCCATCCCGAGCCCGAGCTGGCGTGCATCATCGGACGGCGCGCACGACGGATCGCGGAGCGGGACGCCCTGGACCACGTCTTCGGCTACACGATCATCAACGACGTCACCTCGCCGGGACTGAAGGACCGCGACAGCCTGCACCTGGAGATGCCGCCGGGCATCCCGGGCGTCACGGACGAGATCCCCTGGCGGCGTCAGCGCTGCGCGGGCGATCGCGACCTGTTCCTCACCTACCACGCGCGCTCGAAGGGCTGCGACACGTTCGGACCGATCGGGCCCTGGCTCGTGACCGCCGACGAGATCCCGAATCCGAACCAGCTCGGAATCCGGGCCTGGCTGGGCGACAGCCTCGTGACGGAGGACTCCACCGCGAATCTCTCCTTCCCGGTGGAGCACGTGATCGCCCACCTCTCGCGCTACATGACGCTCGAGCCGGGCGACGTCGTCCACTTCGGTACCGCCGCGAATCCCGCCCGGTACACCCTGCGCGAGGCGGACATGAGCCGGCTGGGCGGGCCCCTCAGCATCGCCATCGAGCGACTCGGGACCCTCTCGAATCCCGTCACCCGCATCTGAGGGGAGGACATGGCGATGGGCACCACCCTGCGCAGCGAACACACGGCGGCCCGCGAGGACGGCAGCTATCGGAGCGCCTGCCGCATGTGCCACGGCGGCTGCGGCGTGCTCGTCCGGGTCGAGGGCGGCCGCATCGCGGAGATCCAGGGTGACCCGGACTCGCCCTTCAACCGCGGTCGGCTCTGCCCCAAGGGCGTCTCCAGCATCGAGACCGTCTACCACCCGGACCGCCTGCGCCATCCCCTGCGGCGGACGGGCCAGCGCGGGGAAGGCAGCTGGGAGCGGGCCTCCTGGGACGAGGCCCTCGACGCGATCGCATCGCGGCTCACGGAGATCCGCGATTCCTGCGGGCCGGAGGCCATCGCTCTCGGGACGGGCACGGGCCGCCATCACTTCCACTTCGTGCCGCGCTTCGCCAACGCGCTGGGAACGCCCAACTGGTGCGAGCCGGGGACGGCCCAGTGCTTCCTGCCGCGGATCAACACCTGCGTGCTGACCTTCGGCGAGTTCCCCGTCGCCGACTACTACGGCGACGTCTCCCCCGCGTGCATCCTGGCATGGGGACACAATCCGCTGAACTCGGGCCCGGACGGAGAGCTCAGCTTCCGCGTGCGCGAGGCCCTGCGCAGGAAGCCTGGCCTGATCGTGGTCGACCCGAGGCGCACCCAGCTGGCACGGCAGGCCGACGTCTGGCTTCAGCTGCGGCCGGGCACCGACGATGCCCTGGCGCTCGCCATGCTGAACGTGCTGATCGCCGAGGAGCTCTACGACGCCGAGTTCGTGCGCGACTGGACGCTCGGCTTCGACGAGCTGGCCGAGCGCGTCGCCCCGCACACCCCGGAGTGGGCGGAGCCCATCACCTGGGTGCCGGCCGATCGCATCCGCGCGGCGGCGCGGCTCTTCGCGCAGACGCGCCCCGGCGTCCTCGAGTGGGGCTGCGCGATCGAGCAGACGCCCAACAGCATCCAGACCGTGCGCGCCGTCTCGATGCTGCCGGCCCTCACCGGGAACCTCGATGTACCCGGCGGGATGGTCTTCGGCATGCACAGCCTCGGCATGTTCCCCTATCTGGCCGACCAGCTCGGTGACGAGCAGCGGGCGCAGCGGCTGGGCGGAGATCGCTTCAAGGTGCTCGCCGGCGAGGGCTCCGTCCTGCCCTCGGCGCACGCGCCGAGCGTCTTCCGCGCGATGCGCACCGGCGACCCCTACCGGGTGAGCGCGTTCCTGGTCTTCGGAAACAACGCCCTGGTGACCTACGCCAATCCCAGGGAGGTCCGCGAGTCGCTCCTGGCACTCGATCTCCTGGTGGTGACGGACCTGTACATGACACCGACGGCCGAGCTCGCCGACTGGGTGCTCCCGGCGGCGGCCTGGCCGGAGCTCGAGCAGATCGTGGCGGTGCCCTACGTGGCGGAGAACATGGTCCTACCCCAGCAGAAGCTCGTGCAGGTGGGGGAGTGCCGCCAGGACGAGGAGATCATGGCCGAGCTCGCCCTTCGCATGAAGCTCCCGTCCGGCACCGAGTCGCTCCGCGAGGTGATCGACGCACAGCTCGCGGCGCAGCTCGGCATCAGCTTCGAGGAGCTGGTGGAGCGCGGGCACGCGACGATCCCGCAGCGCTACGAGAAGTTCAAGGAGATCGGCGGCTTCCTGACTCCGTCGCGCAAGGTGGAGCTGCGCTCGAGCCGCCTCGAGGCGCTCGGCTACGACCCGCTGCCGCGCTACGAGGAGCCGCCGGAGAGCCCCCTGGCCACGCCGGAGGTGGCGCGCGACTACCCGCTGGTCCTCACCACCGGGGCGCGCATCCCCTTCTACTTCAACTCGGAGTTCCGCCAGCTCCCGACCCTGCGCCGCGCCCATCCCGATCCGCGCGTCGAGATCCACCCCGAGACCGCGACACCGCTGGGGATCGGAGACGGCGACTGGGTGACGATCGCGACGCGCCGCGGCGAGATCCGCCAGAAGGCGCGACTGACGTCCGACATCCACCCGGGGGTCGTCAACGCGGAGCACGGCTGGTGGTTCCCCGAGGAGCCCGGCCCCGAACACGGTGTCTGGCGCTCCAACGCCAACGTCCTCACGGACAACGGCCCCCCCTACGATCCCGCCATGGGCACCTACTCCCTGCGGGCGCTGCTCTGCCGCGTCGAGCGCGCGGAAGCCCCCGGTGCGGAAGCAGCCGGATGAGCGCTCCCGACGATCCCCACGGCCTGCTGCTCTACGACTACCCCGGCTCGCCCTGCGCGCGGCGCTGCCGGATCACCCTGATCGAGAAGGGCCTCGCCTGGGACACCCAGACCATCGACCTCTCGCGCCTGGAGCAACGCAGTCCGGAGTACCTGGCGATCAACCCCAACGGCTTCGTACCGACGCTGGCCCACGGTGAGCGCGTCGTCTACGAGTCGAACGTCATCACCGAGTACCTCGACGACGTCTTCCCCGAGCGGCCGCTCTACCCCGACGATCCCTGGGAGCGGGCGCGGGTGAAGATGTGGCAGTCCGCCGAGGCCGCCATGGCCAAGGACTTCCGCACGCTGATGTACCAGCGGCTCATGGGACCCGTCGTGCGGCTCACGCGCACGCTCGACGAGGCGCTGGCCGCCGCGCGACGCTCTACGAACGACCCGGCCGACCTCGCCTGGGAGGAACGCGTCTGGAGCCTGGCCGTGCTGACGCCCGACGAAGAGGCGCAGTACGAGGACCGCCTGGCGAAGTGGCTCGACGCCCTGGACGATGCGCTCGCGGGGAGCGACTTCCTGGTGGGCGGGCGCTTCACGCAGGCCGAGATCTCGGTGTATCCGCGCGTCGCCATGTACCCCTACATCCGGATCGCGATCACCCCGGAGCGCCACCCCAACGTGGCGCGCTGGATGAAGCGGCTCGCGCGACGCCCGTCATTCGCCCGGACGCTGTCGGACCAGGATGCGGCGCTGCTGCGCCTCTCGAAGACGCCGATTCTGCCCTGGCTCGGCCGTGCGCTCCGCAAGCCCGCACCCGAGCGCAGCATCTCCGAGCGCCTGGGGCTCGCCGCTCTCAAGCCCCTCTTCCAGCGAGCCACGCGGCCGGCGACTCCACCGGACGCCGACGGGAGCGGCGCCGCCGCGCCGATCCGCAAGCCCGCCAACGGCCGCATCCCGCCGGGTCCGGTGCCGATCGAGCCGTGGCCCGCACCGACGGACGAGATGCGCGCGTGGCCCCTCACGCTCTACGACTACGAACACTCGCCCCACTCCCGGCGCATCCGCATGGTGCTCGCGGCCAAGGGTCTCGGCTGGAAGAGCGTCGAGGTGGACATGCACCGCATGGCCCACAAGGCCCCGGACATCCTGGCGCTGAACCCCAACGGCGAGCTTCCCATCCTGCGCCACGGCGCGCGGGTCCTCACCGACTCCGCACTGATCGCCGAATACCTCGACCGCACGTTCGAGGACGGCGGGCCACCCCTCCTTCCCCACGAAGCCTTCGAGGCGGCGCAGGTCCGCATGTGGCTGGCTCTCGAGGCGGGCACGCACAAGGAGTTCCGACCGCTCTTCTACCTGCACGTGATCCGTCGCGAGCTCGAGAAGCGGGGGACGACCGCCGAAGACCTGGAGGATGTCGTTCCGCCCGGCGTGCACCCCTCGCACCTGGATTGGCTCCGCGATGTCCGCGAGGGCCACCCGCGCTTCGATACGGACGAGGTGCTCGCCCGCGAGATCATCCTCGGGAAGCTCGACGTCCTGGAGGCGGCGCTGGCGGGCCGGGACCATCTGGTGGGCTCGGCCTCGAGCCTCGCAGACCTGGCCTGGTACACGCGCGTCGACACGTTCGCCGCTCTCGGGATCCCGCTCGACCCCGAACGCCACGCCGACGTCCGGCGCTGGCACCGCGCCCTGGCGGACCACCCGGCTGTCGCGTGCGGCGGGCGGGGCGGGGTGGCGTCCGGCTAGGCGCTCGGGCGCAGGGCCGTCGCCGGGAAGCGGCGCTGGAGGGCCTCGATCACCAGATCCGCGGCATCCTCGAGATCGATGGTCCCGGTGTTGATGACCAGGTCGTAGAGCAGCGGGTCGTTCTGCTGGACATGGAAGTGCTGCTGGACGAAGGCATCTCGCTGCTTCTCGTGGAACGCGATGTCGCGCTCGGCATCCTTCTCGGAGATCCCGCGCGTCGCTGCATAGGACTCGATACGGACCTCGAGCGGTGCCACGACCAGGACGCGCAGGGCCGTCTCGGGCGTCAGGATGAAGGGCGCGCCGCGCCCCACGAGCACGGCGCCACCGCGGCGGCCGATGGTCGCGATGGCGAAGGAGACCTTGCGCAGCAGGAGGTCCGCGCTGAGCGGGCGGGTGCTGACCACGTCGAGGATGAAGCGCTCGATCCCGCCGCGCGCGCTCTCGTCGAGCCCGCGCACGACCCAATGGTCTACACCCAGCTCTTCGCCGACCTTCTCCACGACCTCGCGACCGAAGAACCCGTAGTCGAGCTTCTCGGCCAGGAGCCGTCCCAGCGACCCGCCGCCCGCGCCCGGCAGTCGCGAGATCGCCACGGACGGGGCCGGGCGCTCGGCCGCGCCCGCGCGCCGCACCAGGTCCCAGCGCATTCCCTGACGGTCGGCCAGGGCCCCGTACGAGCCCGATCCGATCCTTGCCAACCCAGCCCCCTCCTCGGCTCCAGGAGAGACCATGATGCTCCCGAAATCGCCACCTGTCTGTCGGCATCACGACACCGGGAAGGCCCCTGAGGGACGCCCCGGAGGCGGCTAGCTGACCGCATTCCGATCCGCCTCGCGGCGAACGAAGGCCTGGATCTCGTCCCGCTGCTCGGCGACGTCGGCGCGACCCAGCTCGACCAGCCGCCCGCAGAACTCGGGATCGAAGAGCAGGTAGCTGGCCAGCTCGGTCGTCTCTTCGTCCGTGCCGAGGCCCCGCATCAGGTAGCGCACGACGGGCGGGACGCGGTGCGCGAACTCGCGGGCAATCCCGCTGAAGTCGCGGCTCGGGCTGAGCCACAGCACGTCGACCCAGCGGAAGGCCTGCTCGGACCCGTTGTTCGGCGAGGCGATCACGCTGGTGTTGACGCGACCGCTGTGCTCCACGTCGACTCCGATCGCATCGAGCATGACGGCGTCGAGAAGGGCGCCGGCCACCTGTGCGATCGAGGGCGGCTTGCTGTGGCGCACCGAGCCCGTCTCGGTGGAGGGCTGACGCACTCCGATGGCGATGATGCGCTGGGCACCCAGGTTGATCGCGGGGCTGAGAGGCGCCGTGTTTCGGACGCTCCCGTCACCGAAGTGTCGGCCGTCGATCTCGATCGACGGAAAGAAGACGGGGATCGCGCTCGACGCCATCACGTGATCCACCTCCAGACGGGTCCGCTCGATGCTCCAGCGCCCGCGTTCCCAGGTGGACACCTCGGGGCGCGCGCCGAGGAAGACGACGCCGTCCGCCGTGTAGAGATCCGTCGCCGGCACGGCCAGGGCGTCGAGCCGTCCGCTCTCGATGTTGTGATCGATCTGCTCGAAGGGGATCGCAGCGGAGAGGAACTCGCGAAGCGGCGCGGTGTCGAGCAGCGACTTGGCACCGGTCTGGCGCAGCAGGCCGCCGAAGGAGAGGTCTCGCACCCAGCGCAGGCCGATCCCGCTGAGGGAGCGCAGGTCGGTGCGGAAGACCTGCTGGGCCTCGATCGCCTTCCAGAGCTCGACCAGGCGAGGGATGCCGGCGGCGAGATCGTCGGCGCAGGCCGCCAGGAAGCTGGCGTTGATCGCCCCGGCGCTCGACCCCACGAGGACGTCGAATCCGCCCGCGTCCGCCCCGAGGACACCCGAGTCCGCCAGCCCGCTCAGCACGCCGGCTTGATAGGCACCACGGGCGCCACCCCCCGAGAGGACCAGCGCGGTCCTCGGTCTCGCTTGCGACCCCGATCGAGACAAGAAGATCCCCCGGTCGCCGCCCGGCGACTCGTGCCTGTCCAGAGAGTAGCCCTTCCGCCGCAAGGCCCCTCGCATCCGGTCGGCCGGCGGGGACGATGCTATCGTGGAGATCTGAAGGAGAGGCCCGTGCCCAAGACCGCCGCCGACGTGATGACCCGGAGTGTGCTGACCCTGAACCCCGAGACACCCCTGAGAGACGCGCACCGTCTCTTCGTGGAGGAGGGGATCCACGGCGCCCCGGTGGTGGACGACGAGGGACTGGTGATCGGCGTGGTGACGAGCACGGATCTGTTGCGGGCGGTCTCGGAGGACCATGAGAGCGCCGGAGTCGCCCCTTCCCCGAGCCTCCGCGAGACGCTCGAGTTCTCGCCGGCCTGGACCATGCCGGAGGATCTCCAGGACCGACTGGCAGGCCGCGGTGTCGTCGAGGTGATGACCGAGGGCGCCTCCACGGTGGAGGAGGAGACGCGCGCCCGGGACGTGGCCGATCTCCTCCTGCGCGAGCGCATCCATCGCGTGTGGGTCGTGAAGGAGGGACGGCCGACCGGTGTCGTGTCGGCCTTCGACCTGCTCTCCCTCGTGCGCGACGAGTAGGCGGAACGCGCCAGGCCGGTCTCGCGAAGAAGGCCGGCGAGAAGGTAGAGGAGCCGCGTCACACCAGGCGGCGTAGCGGCGGGGCCGCGTCACACTCGACGGCGTACTGGCGCAGCAGCGTCAGCTTCTGCCAGATCTTGCGCGAGAGACCCGTGGTCAGTCCCTCCACCTCGTTGACCGCGGCGAGCAGGACCGGGTCTTCGAAGTCCGAGACGTAGAGCGCCGCGACCTTGCCGGTCAGCGAGAGCATCTCGCTGCAGTAGTCGAGGTAGCGACCCAGCTCGCCGGACGACATGGTGCGCGGGGGCGAGTGCGGCGTGTCGCCGGTCGCGGAGAAGATGCGCTCCGGATCCTTGGTGAGCTGGTGCATGTCGATCACGTGGGCGATCGCGCGCAGCTCGTGGATCGCGCTCAGCCCGCGCCCGCGGTGGATCCGGTTCTCGAGGGTCACCAGAAAGAAGACGGCGGCTCCGACCAGGACCACGTCGTTGATCCCTACCTCGAGCACGGTCACGAAGTCGATCATGTCGAAGTCCCCACCCGGCAGCTCGAGGGTCGCCAGGGTCGAGACCAGGCCCGCGCCGATCAGGCCGAGCAGGAGGAGCACCGCGATGCGCAGGACCCAGATGGGGCGCGCGATGGCCTCGGAGCGCGCGCGCGCCTGGCGCGCCACCGCCAGGAGCGAGCGGCACACCTGGGCCAGTCCCGCCTCCGGAAAGCGCTCCTCGATGCGCAGGCAGAGCCTCTCGATCGTGGCGAGCACCTGGTCGGGCGAGAGCTGCAGGGCGGAAGAGGCCATGGGCGGAGGATCGGGATCCCGATCCCGCCACTTGAACCGGCGCAGACCGCCCAGCCCCGGCGCAGCGCCGCTGGACCTCGACCCTCGCCGGACCGCTCAGCCGAGTCGGCGCTGCGCGTCACGGGTCAGGCGCGAGACGGGCAGGCCGAAGGGGCAGGCGCAGGTCGGCTCGGCGCAGCGCAGGCACGGATCGGCGGCGGACCCGAGCCGCTCCAGCTCGGCTCGGCCCAGCTCCTCGTTCCCGTAGTCGTGCGCGTACATCCGCGCGCGCAGCACGTCGGGGATCGACACGCCGGCCGGACAGGTGTCGAGACACGCCGAGCAGCCGTAGCGACACTGGGCGTCCCCGTGGTCCCGCTCGTAGGCCGTGAGCAGCGCCCCGTCGCCCAGGGCCTTGCGCGTCCAGCCCGATGCGCCGAGGTACTCGTCGATCGTCTCCTTCTCGCGCATGGTCACCACGAGCGAGTCGACCAGCCCCGTCGAGAAGACCCAGCGGAAGGCAGCCTGGGCGAAGGTGCTGCCGACGGTCTCGTAGGGACGCATGTCGTTCAGCCTGGCTCCGCGCAGGGTCTTCATGGCGATGATGCCGACGTCCTTCGCGCGCGCCTTGCGCAGCACGCGCGGCAGGTCGGGCTGGATGGCGACGAAGTCCATCCTGCGCGTGAAGCGCTGATGGAAGGCGGGATCCTGACCGAAGTTGAAGCCCACCAGCACCACGTCCACCAGGTCGTGGTCGATCGCATGGTCGAGGCACTCGACGAGGCGGCCGCCGTGACCGGACATGCCGCGCCAGCGCACCTTTCCGTCCTCGGTCGCGCGCAGCAGGAACTCGCCCCAGTCCGGGTTCTTCAGCCGCTCGACGTCGTTCACCGCGTGGTTGAAGCACACGTCCACCCGGTCGGTGCGCAGCCGCCGCAGGCTCTCCTCGAGGCGGTCCATCAGCGAGAAGCGGTCCTCCCGGGCGCCGGCCTTCAGCTTGGTGACGAGCACGACCTTGTCGCGCACGCCCTGTAGCGCGCTCCCGAAGAGCTCCTCCGAGTCGCCGCCGTGGTAGCTCTCCGCGGTGTCGAAGTAGGTGATGCCACGGTCGAGCGCGTGGCGGACCACGTCGACGTCCTTCTTGATGCCGCTCCCGCCGAAGCCGATGTCGGAGACTTCCAGACCGGTGCGACCCAGGCGCGCGTAGCGGCGGATGCGCGGTGTCTCGGCGGCTGCGCTCGGAAGCACCGGGAGCAGGCTGGCGGAGAGACCCGCGACGGCTCCCGCGCGCAGGAACGTGCGTCGATCGATGGGCGACATTCGTGGAGCTTGGCACACGAACCGGGCACTGCGAAGAGCCGGCGGCGTGAGCCCCGTCAGAGGCGAGCCAGATGGCGACCGAACGCCGCCATCACCAGGCGATGGAGCGGGGCCTGGGTCACCGAGTAGAGCCCCCAGGGAAGCCGCGGCCGGAAGTCCTCCAGCGCGACGAGGAAGCGCCTTCCGTCCGGCGTGGTGCGGAACTCGAGCCGGGGCGAGCCGGGTCCCGGCGCCGCGAGGCTGCCGTCGGCGACGTCGAGCACCGCAAGTCCGGGCTGCGGGTCCTTGCGCAGCACGAGCGTGAGCAGGGGTCGCCGGCTCCCGCGTGCGAGGATCCGACTGCGGCCCCCATCCTGCTCTACCCGCAGGAAGGCCCCGAGCGCCCGGGGAAGCCAGCGCAGGTACTCGGCCGCCACCCATTCGGCGTCGCGTCCGGCGGGGCGCGGCACGCGCTGCACCGAGCGGGCCGTCGGCGACGGCGGAGCCGGCTCTGCCAGCGCCGCCTCGGCGAGTGAGTCCGAGAAGCGCCGCCCGCGCAGGCCCATCCGCTCCTGGAGCCAGGGATCGGTCACCACCATCGGGTGGCGCAGGCTCTGGACGAGGGGAGCGACCAGCTGCCGAGGGAAGCCCGTGACGAGCGAGACCCACAGACGCGACAGCCCCGGCGTGAAGAGCGGGACCGTCAGGAAGAACCGCCGCCTGCCCAGCACCCGGGCCGTCTCCTCCATCATCTCCCGGTAGGTCAGCACGTCGGGGCCTCCCACCTCGCAGACGCGGCCCGCGGTCTCGGGGTCGTCGAGGCAGTGACGCAGGATCTCCACCACGTCCTCGAGCGCGATGGGCTGGGTCTTCGACCGCGTCCAGCGGGGGCAGATCATGGCGGGCAGTCGGCGCACCAGACGGACGAGCATCTCGAGCGACGAGCCGCCTGCCCCCACGACCAGGCCCGCGCGCACCGCGGTGACCTCGACTCCGTGGGCAGCGAGCGCCCGCTCCACCTCGAGGCGACTGCGCAGATGCGCCGAGAGGCTCGTCGTGTCGCAGTCGCCGGGCATCAGCCCGCCCAGGTAGATGATGCGCTGCACGCCGGCGCTTGCGGCGGCGCGGCCGAAGTTGTCCGCGAGGAGGAGATCCAGGTCCTCGAAGCGCGCCTGGGTGAGCCGCGCCGAGGGCAGCATCGAGTGGACGAGGTAGTAGGCCACCTCCACCCCAGCCAGGGCCGTCGCGGCCTCCTCGATCGAGAAGAGATCGAAGCGGACGAAGCGCACGTCGGGACCCCATTCGCCGTGCCGCCCATGCCTCCCCAGGGCGACGACCTCGGCGCGGCCGACCAGGGCCTCCACCAGGGCCCTTCCGACGAATCCGGAGGCTCCGGCCACGGCGACGCGGGGTCTCAGGTCGCGCATCCCGCGTCGCTCGCAGTCTTCTCGCAGAGCTCCCAGAGTCGCCGGCGATCCGCGCCGGACTCCCGAGTCCAGGGCAGGTAGTGGGTGCGGCGCGGCGCGCGGTCGAAGAAGAACCGCCCCGACGAGCCCGCCGCCTTCGGGCTCGCCGCCAGCCACACGATCGTGTCCGCGCCCTCGGCGGGGCTGCGCAGCAGCGGTCCGGTCAGCCGGAAGAAGCGCGGGAGCGACTCGCGCACCCCGGGCGTATCGGCCCA
>JANQFA010000175.1 GCA_028278065.1 Myxococcota bacterium | reverse complement strand
CATGTCGGGCAGCAGGTGGCGGAACAGGGCCGCGGTGCCCTCCGGGCCCTCGGCCTCCTCGGGGCTCTTCGTCGCCTGGCTGTAGAGCATCAGCTGGAGGGCCTCCGACATGCCCGGCGCCAGGACGTTGTAGAGGGTCTTGAAGACCTCGGCGTCGTGGGCGTCGATGCCCTTCCAGTGCTCGTACTGCCTGCGGGGATTCCAGGAGTTGAACATCACCGCACTGCGGTCGAGGAAGGGATGGAACATCCCCCATTCGCTCGAGGTCAGCATCTCGAGGCCGAACTTCTCGAGCTCGAGATCCCCGTATACGGGCGACCAGAGCGTGACGAGGTTGCAGGCGCAGAGGTTGACCTTGACGCCGGGGTGCATGACCTCCTCGGTGCAGCAACCCGAGCCCGCCTCGAGCTTGCGCTCGAAGCAAGCCACCCGGAGCCCCGATTTCTGCAGGTAGCAGGCGGCCGTGAGGCCGTTGATCCCAGCGCCGACGACGATGACGTCGTACTCGCGATCGGGTCCCGCGCTGCTCATCCCGGCGCCCTCCAAGGCCACCCGCCCGGCGGATCCATGCCCCCCCTCAATACCTCGCTTTCCGGCGTCCGACACCGCTCGTGGCCGGGAAAACCGGGGCCGGCGCCCGACACCCGGTCGTGGCCGCCGGTCCGGCGTCTCAGGAGCGGTGGCAGCGACTCCGGCCGGGCTTCGGCGCCCGGGACCGGCCAGGCAGTAGCCGGGCTTCGGCGCCCGGGATCGGCCAGGCAGTAGCCGGGCTTCGGCGCCCGGGATCGGCTAGCCAGTAGCCGGGAGGACGCGATTGCCCCTCTTCGCGAAGGAAGAGCTCGAGTCGGCTGCCCGGCTCGTCTATCGGCACATGCAGCCCACGCCCCAGTACGCATGGCCGCTCCTCGGCGAGGCCGTGGGCGCCGAGGTCTGGGTCAAGCACGAGAATCACACTCCGATCGGCGCCTTCAAGATCCGCGGCGGGATCACCTTCGTGGACTGGCTGCGGCGGACCCGTCCCGACATCGGAGGGATCATCACCGCGACGCGCGGCAACCACGGCCAGAGCCAGGCCCGCGCCGCCATCGGCTCAGGCCTGTCGGCCACCATCCTGGTTCCCCACGGAAACTCGGTGGAGAAGAACGCGGCGATGCGGGCCTTCGGGGGCGAGGTGGTCGAGTTCGGGCGCGACTTCGACGAGGCGCGGCTCGAGGCGGCGCGCATCGCCGAGGAGCGCAACCTCTTCATGGTGCCGACCTACCACCCGGAGCTCGTGCGGGGCGTGGCCACCTACGCGCTGGAGCTGTTCGGGGCGGTCTCCGACCTCGACACCGTCTACGTCCCGATCGGCTGCGGATCCGGTATCTGCAGCATCATCACCGCGCGCGACGCCCTCGGGCTGACCACCGAGGTGGTGGGAGTGGTCTCGACCGAGGCCGCCGCCGCGAAGCTGTCGTTCGAGGCGGGCCGCCTGGTGGAGACCGACTCCGCGAAGACCTTCGCGGACGGGATCGCGGTGCGCGTGCCCGTCCAGGAGGCCTTCGACGTCTACTCCCGCGGCGCGGCGCGGATCGTCGCGGTCACGGACGACCAGGTGGCGGACGCGATGCGTCTCTACTACCGCGCCACGCACAACGTCGCGGAAGGCGCGGGCGCGGCGCCGCTGGCCGCGCTGACGGCCGAGCGCGAGAGAATGCAGGGGAAGCGGGTGGGCGTGATCCTGTGCGGCGGCAATGCCGACAGCGACCTCTTCGCCGAGGTTCTGGCGGGCCGCACGCCCCGCGTCGCCTGACCCGTGTCAGCGCCTCGGGAGCGCGCCGCGCCAGGGCGGCGGGGCGAGCGGAGTCAGCCCGCCGATGCCCCGCGATGCCTCACCCAACGCAGGTAGACGGCCGGGGGGAGAAAGGCCAGATACCAGGAGACGGCGACGACGAGCCCCGCCCCTCCGATGAGGAGCTGGGTCGCCGGCTCGGCGATCACCTTCACGCCCGCGAACTTGGCGGCGCCCACTCCCAGCATGCAGCCGGTGGCCGCCAGGGACGCAAAGCCCCAGAGAAGGAAGCGGTTGGCCACGACCGCATCGGCCAGGCCGAGCGCGGCGCGGCGCCGCATGCGCCCGTAGTAGATCGTGGACTCGATCCCCGTCCACACGAAGCCGACGCCGAAGAGGGTCATCAGACCCAGCGCCCAGGGCCGCGTGTAGAGCTCGACCTCGCCGGGGTGGGCGATCCGCATCCAGCCGATTCCCCCCACGGCGACGATCGAGAGCAGCGCCGCGACCACTGCGAAGCTCCCCGCCAGGGCGTCGTTGCGGCGGAATACGCTCCAGGTGAAGAGATGGAAGCTGGCCACGAAGAGGCCGATGGGGACCAGCCCGACCAGAAAGACCGCGGTGCGCAGACCGAGCGGCCCCAGCTCCAGGGCCACCGTCGCGAGCAGCGCCGGGAGGGTCACGAAGCAGACCCCAGCGAGCCCTGCGCCCAGCACGGCCTCGGGCAGCCCCCCCGTGCGGCGAGCCAGGAGCAGCAGGCGCACGCCCACCACGGCACCGACGAGCAGGAACGCCGCCAACGGCGCGAGCGCCAGGGCCCCCATCCCCATCCTCCTGCTCCGAGGGATCGGCGTACACCCAGCGGTCCTTGAGGGTTTCTCCGTAGCCTGCACCCGGGCGATCTGCCGGCGACACCGGGGCCTCGTCGCTCCTCCGTCAGCCGCTCAGGAAGCGCCTCACGCCGAGCGCCCATGCGACGATCGCGACGAAGACGTAGCTGCCCAGCGCCAGCTGGAACCTCCGGTTCCCGAACTGGATCCCGAGAGCCGCCGCGACCGCCAGGTGCACCTCGAAGGCCAGATACTCGGGCGGGTCGTGGATGTCGCCGCGCAGGGTCGTCTGCGCGATGTCGAGCACGACGAACGCGATCATCGTGCCCAGGAACCACACGCGGTTGCGCTCGAAGAGCCCCGCGTAGGAAGCGTCGCCTCCGATGTCGGGCGGATAGAGGATGACCGCGATCAGGTACAGGGTGGTCGCCCAGGCGATGAGCACCAGATAGACGTCGAGGCTCCAGGCGGTGAAGTCGGACCAGTAGAAGAAGACCCACCAATTCAGGATCAGGGTGAGGAGCGTGGTGAGCGTCCAGATCGCATGGACCGCGTCGACCTCGACCCGATCGCGATTGTGGATGATCCGTCCGACCGAGTGCAGGATGTGGGTCACCCCCAGGCCGATCACGATCGACACGAAGACGGCGAGGAACTCGAACTGGCTCATCGCCCCGGCAGGCTACCGCAGCCCCTGGGACCGAAGCCGCCCGGCACGCAGGACCGTTAGACTCCATCCATGATCCGGATCCACGAGCCCGCCGAAGGGTTCGGCGTCACGGAGATCGTGGGGCTCGAGCCCGAGGAAGGCGGGTCCCACGCGGCGGTCCTGCGCGACGCTCTGGCACGCCACGCCGTGCTGTGTCTGCGCATGGACCACGCTCTCGAGGAGGACGCCTTCGGGGCGGTCGCCCGGGTCTTCGGGCCCGTCAAGGAGCCCGTCGGCCGCACCCGGGACGGGGGGAGCTTCCGCTACGCCGAGGATCGCCAGATCATCGACTCGGGCTTCGTCATGACCGATGAGCTCCGCGGCAAGCTGGGCGACCTCGCCCTGGGCGGCCTGGACGACGACCGTCCGGGCCTGTTCGAGACCTGGCACGTGGACGACACCTACACCGAGGAGCCGGCGATCGCGACGGTGCTGCACGCGCGGGCACTTCCGCCCAGCGGCGGCGGTCCCACGTGCTTCCTGGACATGCGAGCCGCCTACCGGCAGCTCGACACCGCGACACGCAGGCGCATCGACGGCCTTCGCGTCGCGTACGCCCACAACAACGGGGGCGTCTTCCCGCCGCGACGCGCAGCGAGCGGACCGGCCGACGCGCTGGTGGACGTCTCGCACCCCCTCGTGCCGACCCACCCCGCGACCGGAACGCGCTCGATCTACCTCGACCTGGACCGGGCCACCCACGTCGAGGGCATGCCCGTCGACGAAGGACGCGCGCTGCTGCAATCCCTGCAGGACCATGCCGAGGCGCGGGCGCCGTCCTGCGAGCACCCGTGGCGCGCCCACGACGTGCTGGTCTGGGACAACCTCTCCGTACAGCACAGGGCTGCAGGGAACTTCGCGCTGGGAGAGCCGCGCCGCTTCTGGCGCAGCATGATCGCCGGAGCCCGCCCCGCGTGAGCCGACGAGCGGCGGCCGCGTCGTGATCGTCGTCGTCGGGGGCGGCATCGCCGGTCTGGGCTGCGCCTACAGGCTGCAGACCGAAGGCTTCGAAGTCGAGGTGCTCGAGGCCGAGCACGAGCCGGGTGGCCGCATGCGCAGCGAGGAGCGAGACGGCTTCGTGCTGGATCGCGGCGCCCAGTTCATCGCCAGCGGCTACCGGAACCTCCACGCCCTGTCCGACGAGCTGGGCCTGGCTGAGCGGGTGCGCCCGCTGGCCCGGGCCGAGAACGCGATGCTCCGCGACGGGCGGCTTCATCCGGGCGACTACGACACCCCGCTCGCCTTCCTGGGCTCGCACCTGCTCTCCTGGCGCGCCAAGGCCAGGCTGCCCGCCCTGCTCTTCGAGCTCTGGCGCCATCGTCGCCTGCTCGACCCGCTCCGACCGGAGCGCGCGGCGGACCTGGACGTCGAGGACCTCGGCACCTGGCTGCGCCGACGCGTAGGCGCGGAGGCCGCCGCCTACCTGGTCGAGCCCGCCCTCTCGGCCACCTTCGACAGCGAACCGGAGGATCTCTCGGGTGCCTTCGCTCTGCTCGCCCTGCGCTTCGTGCTGGGTGGCTTCCGGCTGCAGTGCTTCGAGGGCGGCAACGGCGCCGTGACGGCACGCCTGGCCGAGCGGGTCCCCGTGCGCACCGGCTGTCGAGTCACCTCGGTCGAGCGCGCGGACGCAGGGGTCCTTGTCTCCTGGCGGGAGAGCGCGGGCTCCGACGAGCGCCGTGCCGATGCGGTCGTGCTGGCGCTGCCCGGCAGCCGCGTGCTCGGGGTCTGCCCATCGCTCCTCCCCGAGGAGCGCGCGTTCTTCGAGCAGGTCTCGTACGTACGCGGCGCGATCGTCCACCTGATGCTCGAGCGCCCCCCGGAGACCCTGCCCTGCTACGGGGTGGCCTTCCCCCGGCCGGAGGGGCTCGACCTCTACGGCCTCGCCGTAGACCACCACAAGCCGGGAGCCGCGCCGGCAGGCGCCGGGCTGATCAACGCCGCACTCACCGCGGACGCTGCCGCGCGCACCTGGGAGGACCCGCCGGAGCGGCTCGTGGAGCTCGTCGTCGAGAACCTGGCGCGCACGCCCGTCGGGCGCCTGCACCCGAGCGATGCCGTGGTGCATCGCTGGGACCCGATGCTCCCGCAGTTCCGCGCCGGCTACACGCGTCGGCTGGCGGCGTTCCTGGGCCGCACCCGGCGCACGCCCCGCATCCACTTCGCCGGCGACTACCTCGTCGGCCCCTACACCGAGGCGGCCCTGGCGAGCGGCCTGCGCGCAGCGGACGGGGTTCGCGCGGAGCTCCGCTGAGGCGGGGGGATGCGTCCCTCCGCTCATGCCGAACGAGGCCGAAGGATGCGCCGCCCCCGGCCCAGACCGGTGTCGGGGAGACGACACCGGCTTGCAGATGGGCGAATCGTGCGCAGGCTGTTGTGACATACTCGCCGGAACCTCCAACGGGAAGGGAGAGCTTTCGTGGCAGCCAAGAAGAAGACGAAGAAGAAGACCCCGCGCCAGCGCAACGCCGACCTGCTCAAGGAGATCGACAAGGAGCTGAAGGCGCTCACCAAGTCGATCGACAAGCGTCTCGCGCCCCTGCGCAAGGAGATCGCGAAGGCCGAGCGCAAGGCGGGCACCGAGGGTGCACGGCTGCTCCGGGAGGCGCGCAAGCGGCTGAATCAGGTCGAGATCAAGGGCCACTCGGACGTGAACAAGTTCATCCGCTCCCGTCGGCGCGAGCTCTCGAAGACGCTCACCGATCTGGAGAAGAGCGTGCGGCCCAAGCGGAAGGCGACCCGGAAGAAGAAGAAGAAGGCCAAGGCCTAGGCGCTGGCGGCGCGACTCGCGCCAGCCCGGGATGCGGGTGAGGAGCTTCGAGACGGGCGGGGGAGACGCGCCCGCCCCCGCAGCGGACTCCCCAACCCCCCGCTACCGCTTCAGATTGAGGCCGGAAAGGCCGATGTGCCCCGTGGCGCGGCGAACTCGACCGCCGCCGGAACGAACACGCATGGGCACTCCCCGGACCGGCAACAAGATCGGCAACTACCTCATCTGCGAGCAGATCGGGGGTGGAGCCATGGGTCGCGTCTGGCGCGGCATCGACGAGGCCCTCGGCCGTGCGGTGGCCATCAAGATGCTGCGCACGGAGCTGGCCGATCATCCGGAGCTGATCGAGCGCTTCCGGGTGGAGGCGCGGGCACTGGCGCGTCTCAACCACCCCAACATCGCCACGGTCTTCGCCCTGGTCGAGGACGGCGACGAGCTCTACCTGGTGATGGAGTACGTCCAGGGCCAGACCCTGCACGCCGCCCTCGAGCGACGCGGCCCGCTGCCCTTCGACGAAGCCCTTCCCATCCTCCACCAGGCACTCGACGGGATCCAGCACGCCCACGAGTCCGGCGTGGTGCACCGCGACATCAAGGCCTCCAACCTGATGCTCACCGAGGGCGGCTCCGCACGCTGGATCGACTTCGGCATCGCGCGGCTGGACGGTCAGCGCGGCGCCACGCGCACCGGCGGGCTGATGGGGACGCCGGAGTACATGGCTCCGGAGCAGGTTCGCGGCGAGGCCGGAACGGTGCAGTCGGACGTGTACTCGCTGGGCGTCCTGCTCTACAAGCTCCTCTCGGGGCGCAGCCCCTTCTCCGCGGAGGCCGACTTCGACATGATGCGCGCCCACGTGGAGACTCCACCTCCGCGCCTCAGCGAGCTGGGCGTCGCGGTGAGCGAGGAGCTCGAAGGGGTGATCCTGCGCGCTCTCGACAAGAGCCCGGGCACCCGCTTCCAGAGCGCTCGGGCCTTCCAGGACGCGCTGGTCGAGGCGGGTGCACCGAAGCCGGCCCGGCCCATGCCGGTTCCGATCCTCGAGGGCGAGTCCACCCTGTGCGACGCGCCCCCGCCGGAGCTCACCCGGCCGCTCGACGACGACGTCGTGCTCGAAGCCGAGGAGATCCCGGCGACGGTTCCCGACATCGACCTGGACGAGCTGCGCCACGAGATCGACCCCGACGCTCCGACCCGGATCGACCCCGACGCTCCGACCCGAATCGACCCGGAGACCCGAGCCCGCGGTTCGCGCTTCCTCTTCTGGCTGGGGGCGGCGATCGTGGCAGGCGGCCTCGCCATCGGGGCGAACTGGATCGTCACCACGCAGCTCGAGGAGCTCGCCGCACCGGCGAGCCTCCCGGAAGAGACCGTGGAGGCCGCACCCGCGCCGCCCGCCGCCGAGGCCGAACCCACCGCCGAGACGCCGCCGCCCGAGCCGGCCGGACAAGGCACCTCCGAGAGCGCCCCGGAGGGCCCGCAGAGGGCTCCCGGCTGGGAGGTCGTGCGATGAGCTGGAGCCGCACCGTCGTAGTTCTGTGTCTGTGCTTCGCGCTGTCCGGCTGCGCCGGGCTGGTGGGCAAGACCCGCCGCGCCATGCGCGAGCCCGGGGAGCGTCTTCTCGACCTCCCGGAAGAGGTGGTCGCCGACTACGGCTGCGGGGAGCGGACGCTCCCCCACCTGGAGGTCGAGCGCAGCGAGGTCAACCCCAAGCGCGTGCAGGCCGGCGCGGCCCTCAACCACCGCATCGTCTACGCGCTGTGCCCGACGGAGGTGACCGAGGTGGTGGCCGGCACGCTCACGACCCAGGTCCGCTACAAGGGCCGGATCGTGATGCGCGACGAGGACACGGCCTTCGAGTTCAAGCCGGGCCGCTGGAGCGTGGACACCTTCGTGCGCCTTCCCGAGGACGCCGAGACGGGAGTGTACGCCCTCGAGGTCTCCTTCCACGAAGGGAACGTCCGCCTCGAGGAGAGCATCACCTTCGGGGTCGACGGCTAGTGCGCGTCGTCGCCCGACTCATCGAGCACACGGCCTGGCATCCAGGGACGGCCCGGCCCCGACCGCCCGGCCCCGCCGGGTGGGGCGACGGGGCCTCGTCGCACGACCCCCGAGACGGCTGAGCAGCGTCCTGTACTCTTCGCGACGCATGGACGTCGCCGATCTCATCGAGCTCACCGAAGAGCGTGTGCTGCGGATGGCACGCGATCTGGCGGTGCGCCACGCGGAGCTCTCCGTCGATCCCCGCGCTGTGCGGAACGCGGGGCCCGAGGCGCTGGCCGCGCGCGCCAAGGCTCTGCGCGAGGACGCGGAGGCGCTGTCCTCGCGGGCGGGTGAGCCCTGCGCCATGGCAGCCGAGCTCCACGAGGTCGCCGCGCTGCAGGAGCGCTTCGTGGCCGAGCACCCCGACTGGATCGAGGAGCGCATCTCGACGGGCCGGGTGCGGCTCTTCCCCGACGCGGGCGCGCGCCCGGATGCGGCGCGGGGCCGCGATGTCGCCGCCCCCGTCGCCTCGCTCTCGGTGGAGCTGGCGGCGGGCGGCCGCACGGACGTCGCGGAGAGACTGCTCGCGGACTACGCCCGCGAGGCGAACGACTACCCGCTCTATCGCGTGGCGGACTTCTACGAGCGCGACGCCGCCGCCCGACGCGCCCTGCGGCCGGACACGTCGCCGGAACGCGCGCACCGTCTGCTCGCCCTCTCCCGCGCCACCGCGCGGCGGCCCCTCCTCCCTCCGGCCGTGGTCGCGCTCGGCGGCATGGTCGCGAGCGGAAAGAGCACCGTCGCCACCGCGATCGCCTCGCGGCTGGCGGCCCCGCGCATCGAGGGCGACCGGGTGCGCGAGTTCATGGAGGGCGCCGCGCCGGGCACCCACGCCAGCGCCGCCCAGCGTCTCGTGGGCTTCGCGCCCGGCTTCGAGGAGCGCACCTTCGAGGCCTTCCTCTCCTACGCGGACGCGGTGCTCGACTCGGGACGCGCGGTGGTGCTCGATTGCGGCCTCCCGACACGGGAGCGGCGGCGCGCCGTGCGCGAGCTGGCCGCGCGCCACGCTGTCCCGTTCCGCTTCGTCGAGTGCCGGGCCGACCCCGCCGCCTGCGCGGCGAGACTCGCTGAGCGCAACGTGAGCGACGCCTGCGTGGGCGCAGCCTGGGAAGCGGTCGCCGCCGCCTACGCAGAGAGCTGGGAGCCGCCGGACGAGATCCCGGACGGGGACCGCCTCATCGTGGACACCACCCGTCCACTGGAGCAGACGATCGCGGACGTGGCCGACACACTCCCCCTCTGGCCCGCGGGCATCGACGCATGAGCACCGACCCCGAGCCGCTGGCCGCCGTCACATTCGACTGCTGGAACACCCTCCTGTACGAGGCCGACTGGCACCTCGCCCACGCGCGCCGGGTCGAGGCGCTCCACACCGCCACCTTCGAGGGCGGACACAGCGTGACGCGCGAGACCGCCGGGATCGCGTTCGACTCCGCCTGGCACCGCCACATGGAGCTGTGGCGGGAGGGCGTCGCGACGGGCGCCCGCGAGATCGCACACTGGGCGCTCGACGAGCTCGGGATCGACTCCGCGGGAGGCGCCTACGACCACCTGGTGGAGCACTGGCAGGAGGCCAGCCACTCGGGCCAGGTGCGCGCGCTCGACGGTGCGCGCGAGACCCTCGCGGGGCTGCGCGCCGACGGCGTGGCGACGGCGCTGATCTGCGATACCGGCCTCACTCCGGGACGGGTCGTGCGCCATCACCTCGAGCGCCTCGGCCTGCTCGAGAACCTCGACGTGCAGGTCTTCTCCGACGAGGAGGGCGTTCCCAAGCCCAACGCCGTGGTCTTCCAGGCCGCGCTCGGCGCCCTGGGCGTCGACGCCAGCGCAGCGCTCCACGTGGGCGACCTGCGGCGCACCGACGTCGCCGGGGCCCACGGCGTCGGCATGCGCGCGGCCCGCATCACCGACCGCTACGACGACAGAGGCGAGCTCCGGGAAGCCGACTTCGTGGTCGCGGACCACGCCGAGCTGCGCGCCGTCCTGCTCGACCTGCGCCGCGCCGTTCCGCCGCGGAGCTAGGAGCTGCGCCGAGCAATCCCCCGAATCCCAGCGGAGCCCCTTTTCCCCCACGGAGGAACCCCATGGACGCCGTCGTCGCCGCCCGCATCGGCCTGCCCCTGCTGCTCGTGGTCTGCGCACTGGTGCTCATGGTGTGGCCGATCCTGCGACTGCGCCGGGAAACCGGAGCCGCGGCCGTGACCCTGCACCGGGAGACCGCGCAGGGTCAGCGCCTGGTGTCCCTGACCTTCCTCGCCGCCCAGCTCGGCGCGGTGGCCTTCGTGGCGCTCTACGCCTTGCGCGGGCCCGCCGCCCTGGGCGTGTGGAACGCCCCGACCCTCGCCATCTGGCTCGGGCTCTGCGTCGCCGCGGGCGGAGTGGTCCTGGTAGCCGTGGCCCAGCGCCAGATGGGCGCCTCCTTCCGCATCGGGATCGACGATGCCGAGACGGCGCTGGTGCAAGGCGGACTCTTCTCGGTGGTGCGCAATCCGATCTTCAGCGCGCTGCTCGTCGTCCTCGCCGGGGTCTTCGCCGTCGCGCCCTGTAGCTGGACGCTCGCGCTCTGGATCGTGGCGGCGGCCGCCGTCTCGCGACAGGTCCGGCTCGAGGAACGGCACCTTCTCGAGCAGCATGGCGATGCGTATCGTCGCTACGCCGCGCGGGTGGGCCGCTTCCTTCCGGGCATCGGGCAGCTCCGCTAGCGCGCCTCGTAGTGTGTGACGCGACCGATGAGGGACCTGCGGGTCGACACCGGTCGCACGGTTCGGAACCCGGCCGCCTTCATGAGCTCCGGGATGGTCCCCGAGAAGTTGTCCGCGAGCTCGTCGTGGCTGTGGAAGAACCGGGTGAAGAAGCCGTCGTCCTGCTTCTCGCCGCCGAAGTCCACCAGGTGAAGCTGGCCCTCGGCGGCCAGCACGCGTCGGACCTCGCGCAGCATCCCCTCCTTCACGTTCCGCTCGAGGTGGTGGAACATGAACGATGAGAACACCTGGTCGAAGGACGCGTCCGCATAGGGCAGATCGTCGGCGAACCCCTCGTCGAAGCGCGCCTCCAGCCCCGCGACGTCGAGCTTGCGCCGGGCGCGAGCCAGGGCGAGCGGATCCGGATCGAGGCCGGTCACCTCCACGCCGGGCCGGTGCTGTACGAGCTCCGCCACGAGGCTGCCGGTACCGCAGCCCACGTCCAGCACGCACATTCCGGGCTTCGGATCCGCGTCCTCGACCATCGCCTCGCGGATCGCGTGGGCTCCGAGCAGCCGCAGCAGCGGATCGTAGAAGGGGAGCAGCCAGTCGTGGCCGGCTGCGGGAACGTAGCTTCGGGCTGCATCGGACACGGCGTGCCTCCGCGCGCCTTCCCCTCGCGATGAGTCTACCACCACGTCGCCGCGGTCAGGCGCGAATCTCGTGGGCGGGTCAGGCGCGAATCTCGTGGGCGGGTCCGGCGCCGCGCGGCACCCGGATGTCGTCGACCAGGCGCTGGATGGACTCCGGCGGGGCGGGCGTGGCCAGCGCCACCAGGGTGGCCACCCCGAAGTTGAGGAGCATGCCCACGGTGCCGATGCCCTCGGGCGAGACGCCGAACAGCCAGCGCTCGGGAACGTTGGCCGCCGGGTCCACGAACTTGAAGAAGATGATGTAGGCGGCGGTGAACCCGATGCCGGTGACCATCCCGGCGATGGCGCCCTCCCGGTTCATGCGCTTCCAGAAGATGCCGAGGACCAGGACCGGGAAGAACGAGGAGGCGGCCAGACCGAAGGCGAAGGCCACGACCTCGGCCACGAAGCCCGGCGGATCGATGCCCAGCCATCCCGCCACCACCACGGCCACTGCCGCGCTCAGGCGCGCGGCCACGAGCTCGCCGCGCTCGCTGATGCCCGGTCGCAGCGAGCGCTTCAGGAGGTCGTGGCTGACCGCGGACGAGACCACGAGCAGGAGCCCCGCCGCCGTCGAGAGCGCCGCGGCGAGACCGCCCGCCGCGACCAGACCGATCACCCAGGCCGGCAGCCCCGCGATCTCCGGATTGGCGAGAACCATGATGTCGCGGTCGATGGAGAGCTCGTTCTCCACGGGAGACGCCGGCCCGACGTACTGGATGAGGCCGTCCCCGTTGTGGTCCTGGTAGGAGATGAGCCCGGTCTCCTCCCAGGTGCGGAACCAGACCGGCGCCTCGGCGTAGGGCTGCTCGCTCACCGTGTCGAGGAGATTGGTGCGCGCGAAGACGGCCACCGCCGGTGCCGTGGTGTACAGGATGGCGATGAAGAGGAGCGCCCAGCCCACACTCAGACGGGCGTCGCGCACGCGCGGCACCGTGAAGAAGCGGATCAGTACGTGGGGAAGCCCGGCGGTGCCGACCATGAGCGCGGCCGTGATCGCCAGGACGTCCAGGACGTCCTTGCTTCCGTCGGTGTACGCGGCGAAGCCGAGCTCCGCGTGGAGTCCGTTCAGGCGATCGAGCAGGTACTCGCCGGAGCCCGGGTTCGCTCCCCCGAAGCCCACCTGCGGAAGGGGGCTGTCGGCCACGAGCAGCGAGATGAAGATCGCGGGGACCAGGTAGGCGAAGATCAGAACACAGTACTGTGCCACCTGGGTATAGGTGATGCCCTTCATGCCTCCGAGGACGGCGTAGAAGAAGACGAGGCCCATCCCGATCAGCACGCCGTAGGTGATGTCGATCTCGAGGAAGCGGCTGAACACGATGCCCACGCCGCGCATCTGTCCCGCCACGTAGGTGAACGAGACGAAGATCGCGCACACCACGGCCACGATCCGGGCGACCTGCGAGTAGTACCGATCGCCCACGAAGTCGGGGACCGTGTACTTGCCGAACTTGCGCAGGTACGGCGCCAGCAGCAGCGCCAGCAGGACGTAGCCGCCGGTCCAGCCCATCAGGTAGACGGACCCGTCGTAGCCCAGGAAGGAGATCAGCCCGGCCATCGAGATGAACGAGGCTGCGGACATCCAGTCGGCCGCCGTGGCGAGCCCGTTGGCGAGCGGGGAGACCCCCACCCCGGCGACGTAGAAGTCCCGCGTCGAGGAGGCGCGCGACCGGATCGCGACCCCGATGTAGAGCGCGAAGCTCAGCCCGACGATCACGAAGGTCCAGGCCTGGACGTTCACGACTCGGAGTCCTCGGCCACGCCGAAGCGCTCGTCGAGCCGGTTCATGCGCCAGACGTACACGAAGATCAGGGTGACGAAGACGTAGATCGACCCCTGCTGCGCGAACCAGAAGCCGAGCGGGAACCCGGTGCCCGGGATCCGCACCCGGTTCAGCACGTCGACGAAGAGGACCCCACAGCCGTAGGAGACCAGGAACCAGACGACGAGGAGGCCCGCCAGCAGGCGCAGGTTGGCCTTCCAGTAGCCGCTGGGATCGTGCTGCTCCGCCATCTCGCTGCTCTCGTCTTGGAAGGAAGAAGGCCCGCGCACCGTACGCTAAACCAGGCGACAGCGATGATCGACCTCGCCCGACACGTGGCGCGCGCACTCGACGAGGAGGTGGCCGGACTCGCGCCTCTCGGCGGTGGCGACGTGGCGGACTCGTTCCGGGTCGAGCTGGCCGGCGGGGCGACGGTCTTTGCCAAGACCCATCCCGCCGCACCTCCGGGGTTCTTCTCGACCGAGGCCGCCGGGCTCTCGTGGCTGCGGGAGGCCCGTGCGGTTCCCGTTCCGGAGGTCCTGGGCGTGTCCGACGATCCGCCGCTCCTGGTGCTCGAGTGGATCGAGCCGGGCCGTCCGGGCCCCGGCACCGAGGAGGACTTCGGCCGCGCCCTGGCGGCGCTGCACGCGGCGGGCGCGCCGTGCTTCGGCCGCGAGGATCGACGCACCACCGGGAGCCGGAGGCTACCGAACGAGCCGAGCGCCTCGTGGGCAGAGTTCTACGCGGAGAACCGACTGCTCCCCCTGGCGCGGCTGGCGGCAGAGGCGCGCGCCCTGCCCTCGCGCGCGATCCGCGACCTCGAGGTCGTCGCTGGGCGCCTGGTCGAGCTGGGCGGGCCGCCCGAGCCGCCCGCCCGCCTCCACGGCGACCTCTGGGCCGGGAACCGCGTCGTCGGCCTGGGCGGCACGAGCTGGCTCATCGACCCCGCTGCCCACGGCGGCCACCGCGAGTTCGACCTGGCGATGATGCGCCTGTTCGGCGGCTTCGGGGACGCCTGCTTCGCCGCCTACGCAGAGGTCGCTCCCCTGGCCGACGGCTGGCCCGAGCGGGTGCCGCTGCACCAGCTGGCGCCCCTCGTCGTGCACGCCATCAAGTTCGGCTCGGGCTACGTCGCCCCGACCCTCCAGGCCCTCGGCGCCCTCGCCTGACGCGTCCCGAGTCGGGCCCGCCTCGCCTCCGCCGGCGGGCGCGGGTGTCGACCTTCGCGCCCTCGGCTTCGAAGCCCGGAACCCGACGCCGCGGGATCGGCGCACCCAGGACGCGTTCGGTATCGCGCACCCAGGCCGAGTCCTCGCCGGTGACGAAGGTGCAGGCCCGGCCGCTCTCGCCCGAGCGGCCGGTGCGGCCGATCCGATGGGTGTAGGTCTCGGGGGTGCTCGGCGGGTCGAAGTTGATCACGTAGTCGACGCCGGCGACGTCGAGGCCGCGCGCCGCGATGTCGGTCGCGACCAGGATGTCGAAGCGGCCCTTGCGGAAGCCGCCCATGGCGCGATCGCGCTGGGACTGGGACATGTTGCCCTGCAGCGCGACCGCCTGGTGCCCGCCCTTCGAGAGCTGCTGCGCGAGCCGCCTGGCCCGGTGCTTCGTGCGCGTGAAGACGATCGCCGTATCGCACGCCTCGTCCGCCAGGAGCCGGTCGAGGAGCGCGCGCTTGCGACCGTGCGAGACCGGGTAGAGCGCGTGATCGATCCGTTCGGCCGGTGCCGAGTGGGGCAGCTCGACGACGTGGGGATCGTGCAGAACCCGGTCGGCCAGCTCTCGAATCGCCTTCGGCATCGTGGCCGAGAAGAGGAGATTCTGGCGGTCGTCCGGAAGCACACGCAGGATCTTCTTGATGTCCGGCAGGAAGCCCATGTCGAACATGTGGTCCGCCTCGTCGAGGACGAGCGTCTCCACTTCGGACAGGTCGAGGAGGCCCTGCTGCAGGAGGTCGAGTACGCGGCCCGGACAGCCGACCACGATCTCGGGCCGGCGGCGCAGCCCCTGCACCTGGCGGTGCTGCGACACTCCGCCGAACACGGTCACGGTCCGGACGTCGGTGAACTTCGCGAGCGCCCGGGTTTCGGCGTCGATCTGCATCGCGAGCTCACGGGTGGGCGCCAGCACGAGAACCAGCGGACCGTCGCCCGGCTCCTCGATCAGGCGCTGGAGGATCGGCAGCACGAAGGCCGCCGTCTTGCCGGTGCCCGTCTGGGCCAGCCCCAGGACGTCCCGCCCTTCGAGGCAGGCGGGGATCGTGTCCACCTGGATGGGGCGGGGCTCGTCGAAGCCGATGGCGCGGAGGCCCCGCTCGAGGGTGGTATCGAGGCGGAAGCGGCCGAAGCCGCACTCCGCCGTTGCACGCTGCGGTGCTTCGGACAAATCAGTTCTCCGCCGTGGACGAGCGCACGTCGGCTCTCCAAGGCTCTTGCTCTGACCCAGACAACAGGAACGGGAGAGGATCGATTCAGGCGGCGCGACCGTCGGGGGACGACAGGTCCTGTTGTTCGCCGCATCACGACGTCGCGAGCTTTCGTCGCGACGGGGCCGCAGCCCTGATGCACGGTAGTTAGCTCTTGCGGTCGAGGCGCGCCAATCCGCTTCGGGGATGCGGTTTCCAGGCAGGATCGATCGACATCGACTAGGTTGACGAGCGGGGTGCGGGAGTCGGGGGCTCCGAGGGCCCGTTCGAGGCGCAAACGTGTCCGCAATCCGCATCTTCACCATCTTCGACCTGGACAACGACCGCGATCTGCACGATCTGCTGGTCGAGGAGTCTCAGGCCGGCGCCTCCGGATTCGAGGTCACGGCGCGCTCGGGCGGCGGCACCATGAACGAGCGTTGGACGGCTCGAGCTCGCAACGGGATCGCGGCGGCCGAGGAGGTGATCGTGATCTGCGGTGAGCATACGAACTCGTCGCCGCGGGTCACCGCCGAGCTCCGCATCGCCCAGGAGGAGGGCAAGCCGTACCTGCTCCTCTGGGGTCGCCGTGAGCGGATGTGCACTCGGCCGGTCGGCGCGCGTCCGGACGACACGATGTACAGCTGGACGCGCGACATCCTGCGAGCCCAGCTGAACGCGACCCTGCGGGCATCCCAGCCGCTCCAGGTCCCGGACAGCTTGAAGCGGCCCTGAGCACGCCAGGCGCGCCCGGGGCCGCTCCCTATGCGGCGCGGCGAGCGGCTGCGGCGCGCCGTCGGCGTCGCCGCAGCTCGACGATCAGCCAGAGGACGGGACCTCCCACGGGCAGGGGCTCGGGCGAGGCGAAGGTCCTGGCGCTGATGGCTGCGAAGGTCATCGGGCTTCCCTCCTGATACAGGAGTTATCGCCCGACATCCCCGGGATCTTTGTGAAGCGGTTCACTCGCGCAGGAAAAATACCGGGCAGGCGTCCCGCGAATCGGATCCCCCGGGGGAAGGCGGCCTAGCCGCCCTGGGGAATCACGTAGCCCAGCACGCTGGAGAAGTGGCAGGCGCTTCCCGCCAGCACGAAGACGTGCCAGATGGCGTGATTGTAGGGGAGCCGATTCCAGGCGTAGAAGACCACGCCGAGCGTGTATGCGACACCGCCGAGCGCCAGGAGGGCGAGCCCGTCCCTGTGAAGCGACTGCGCCAGGGGCTCCAGAGCGATCACGACCATCCAGCCCATGATCAGGTAGAGCGCCAGCGAGAGGCGCTGGGTCCGATGGGGAAGCGTCGTCTGAAGCACGATCCCCAGGATGGCCAGCCCCCAGACCAGCCCCAGCAGGGTCCAGCCCCAGGTGCCCCGCAGGCTGACCAGGGTGAATGGCGTGTAGGTCCCCGCGATCAGGACGAAGATCGCGGCGTGGTCGAGGCGCTGCAGGACCCGCTTCGCTCCGGTGTGGGCGACGGCGTGGTAGAGGGTCGAGGCCGCGAAGAGCAGAACCAGGGCGCTGCCGAAGACGGCCACCCCCACCACGTGCCAGGCATCGCCGCGCAGGGCGGCCGCCGTGACCATGAGGACGAGCGCGGCGACACTGAGCAGGGCACCCACGCCATGGGTCGTGGCGTGCGCGATCTCCTCGCGCACGGTGTAGCGGGGCAGAGCGACCGGATTCCGCATGGCGGTCAGGATACGGAGCGCCGGCACCGGGGGAACCCGCCTCGCCCCCCTATGACAGAACTTTGACACGAGCCGGCAAGGGACCGGCGGCGCGAGGCCCGGCTAGAGCCCGAAGTCCCAGGATTCGCCGTTCCGGTACCGCTTCAGCACGTTCTTGGCGATCAGGATCCGGTGCACCTCGTCGGGCCCGTCCGCCAGCCGCAGGGTGCGCGCCCCGCGGTACATCCCCTCGAGCGGGGTCTCGCTGGAGACGCCCAGTGCGCCGTGCACCTGGATCGCGCGATCCACCACCCTGTGCATGGCGTTGGGCACGAAGATCTTGATGGCCGAGATGTCGGTGCGCGCATCGAGGCCCTGCTCCATCAGCTCGGCGCAGCGGATCGTCATCAGGCGCGCGGCCTGGATGTCCATGTACGAGTCGGCGATGAAGCCCTGGATGAACTGCTTGCTCTCGAGCTTGCCGCCGTGCACCTCGCGCTCCATCGAGCGCCGCACCATCATGTCGAAGGCGCGCCACATCTGGCCGATGCAGTTCATGCAGTGGTAGACGCGGCCGGCACCGAGCCGGTCCTGGGCCGCCTGGTGTCCCGATCCCTCCTTGCCGAGGGCGTTCTCCAGCGGCACGCGGACGTCGCTGAGGATGATCTCGCCGTGGTGCCCGTGATCCTGTCCCCAGACGGGAACGCTGCGGATGTAGTCGAAGCCGGGCGTGTCGGTCGGCACGATGATCTGGGTCATGCGCCCGTTGACGTCGGCGTTGCTCGCGTCCTCGGTCCTGCACATCACGATCGCGAAGTCCGCGCGCTTGGCGTTGGACGAGAACCACTTGTGGCCGTTGATCACCCACTCGTCGCCGTCGCGGACGGCCTTGGTCTGGATCGAGCGCGGGTCCGAGCCCGCGTTGTCGGGCTCGGTCATGGCGAAGCACGACTGCATGCTCCCGGCCACCAGGGGCTCGAGCCACTGCTTCTTCTGCTCCGGCGTGCCGTACTTGACCAGGATCTTCTGGTTCCCGGAGTTGGGGGCGAGGATCCCGAAGATGGGGTTGGAGTACGGGCTCCATGCCAGGATCTCGTTCATGTAGGCGAGCTTCAGGAAGCCGATGCCCATGCCCCCGTACTCTTCGGGCAGGTGGGGCGCCCAGAGCCCCTTCTCCTTGACGACGTTCATGAGCCGCGCCCAATGCTTCGGCGTCTCGGGATCGCCGCGGCGCGCCAGGAAGTGCTCGTTGGGAATGATCTCGTTGGCGACGATGTCCGCCGTCATCAGGCGGATCTGGTTGATCTCGTCGTCGAGGGTCGGGATGGGCGCGATCTGCATGGGGGGCTCCTCCGAACCCCGATGCTAGCGCGCCGGCCCACCCCCAGCGGCGCTCATGAGAAGAGCGACTCGCAGCCCGTGCCGGCGAGGAGATCGGAGACCGTCGAGCGGGCCGACGCGTCGAGGCGCGCGTGGCTCTCCCGGAGCCAGCGCAGACACTTCCCCTGGTAGGGGAACGGCTTCTGCACCCAGGGCCGACCGGCGATCTCGGTCTCGACCCGCTCGGCGCCCCGCTCCAGGGCCGCGGCGTTGGCCAGCAGGAAGGGCGCATGATGGCGGCCCACCTCGGCGAGGATCCCGCGCAGGGTGTCGGGTGCGGCGGCCGCCGGCAGCCAACCATCGTCTTCGGGCTCCAGGCCCGAGAGGTCTTCGGCGGCGTCGGTCCACGCGCAGACGCGGGCCGACTCGGCGAGGGTCACCGCGGCGGGGCTCGGATCGAAGAGGGCGAGCTGCGTGAGCTGACCGAAGATCGCGAAGTCGCACGCCGCGGGCCGCGCCCCGAGCACGAAGCGCGTCTGCTGGAGATGGGCGTCGAAGGCTCGCAGGAAGCGCACGTAGCTCTCCTCGATCACCGGCGCCGTCGTGTCGTTCGACCCCACCACCCAGAGCCGCTCGATCTGGCGCTCGGCGATCATCTTCTGCAGCGGGGCGATCTCGGCGTCGCTCACGTCGACCCGTGCCCAGTGCGGGAGGACGCGGCTCGCCTTGTCGACGTCCGCCGCGTGGTACCAGCGGTAGTGGAACATGCACTTCGTGAGCCACTCGTCCGCGTAGTCCTCGATCAGCTCGTCGAGGAAGGCCAGCGCCGGATCGCTCGGGATCGCCGAGCGCCCCACGAAGGCGTCCTCGAAGCGACGGATGAGCGGCGTCGAGTCGGTCACCGCCACGATCTCGCCCGAGTCGTCCGGCAGGTAGAAGGTCGGCAGCAGGGGAACACGGGCCCGGGGCAGCTCGCGCGCCTCGGCCGAGTTCTGCAGGACGAACAGGTAGGGAATGCGCCGATAGCGCAGCAGCGCCCGCATCTTCCTGGAGTAGGGAGAGCCGGGGGCGCCCATCATCTTGAGCGGGGTCGGGAGGGTCATGCGGTCACCCGTTCGTGGCACTCTACTGGCCATCGGATCGACCCGCACCCCGGATCAGCGGCAGGCCGGGTGGAAGCCCAACGGTCCGCCCCCGTACCACGCACCGTCCCAGCCCAGATACCAGCACACCAGGTACTCGTCCTTCGCGAGGTTCGGGTACTTCGCGATCGCCTGGTCGTACGTCGCGCGCATGTAGTCGATCACCCGGGGCGTGACGCCGTGGGCGCGAATCCTCTCGTACTGCTCCTCGTTGAGGTTGTAGACGATCCCCGAGAGGTTCATCTTGCGGACGATCACGTCGGGCTCCACGCCCGCCCGACTGAGGTGCACCACTTCGGTAACGCTGACCGGGTGCGCGAAGCGGACGTCGGGGCCTCCGGGGATCGGAACCGGAGCCTCCCGGGCACACCCCGCCAGTGCCACGATCGCCACGACCACCGGTAGCGCTCTAGTCCAGGACATTGTGGCCTCTCCCGCGCATGCAGTTGCTGAAGACCTGCTTGAAGTGCGCATCGGAGGACATGCCCCCGCGCGCACCGCCGCCTGCGGCACCGAAGGCCGCACCCGCCGCCGCGCCGCCGCCGGGATCGCCCCAGATGGCGCCCATCGCCGCACCCGTGGCAGCGCCGAGCAGGGCCGACATGGCGCCACCCTTCGCGGCGCCACTTCCTGCCCCGCCCGCCGCCTCGTTGGCGATCTGGCGGCACTGGGCCTCGTCGACGCTGAGGCGTTCGGATGCCGGGTTGTTGTAGGGATCGATCGTCGGTCGCCACGTGTTCCGGTTGGTGCACGCGGTCGCGAGCAGCGCGCAGGCGCACGCGATCCCGAGCCAGGATCTCGTCGTGGATGTCCTCATCGCACCTCCCTGATCGAGCGCGCAGGTTATCATGTCCCTCTCGCGCCAGGCGGCACGGCCGTGCGGGCGGAGGCACCTGCAGCTGGGCTAGACAGTCGAGCGAGAGCCCCATGCGCATCCCCGCGACCATCGTCTGCCTGCTCGCGACGACTGCCGCCGCCGCGGAGCCGGCCCTGCTCCTCGTCGACCGCAGCGCGTCGCCTCCCTCGGAGATCCGGCTGGCCGCGCTCACGCTCTCCGCCGAGCACGTGAGCGCGCACCGCCCGATCGCCTTCCGTCTGGCGGCGACCCTGCAGGGCTCGACACGGCCGGACCTGGATCTGTCGGGCACGGTCCACCCGGCCCAGAGGCCCGGTGTCGATCTCGAGGCCCGGGTGCCCGGCGCGGATCTCGCCCGGCTCCTGGTCGGCGCGTCCAACGCGGGCTTCCTGACCGGCACGCTGGAGGCCCGCACCCGGCTGGCCGGTCGCTCCGAAGCCTGGTCGACGCTCTCCCCGGCCCTCTCCGGTGCCGGCGACTTCCGCATCCGCGACGGCGTGGTCCGGGACTTCAACCCGGCCGGCCCGACCCTGCGCGCGGCGATGGCACTGCCCGCCGTCACCGAACGCAAGGTGATGGAGGTCCTCTCCCGCCACCCGAACGTGTTCGGAATCGGGGACACGCCCTTCTCGGAGATGGTCGGGCGCGTCGAGATCCGGGACGCCGCGATCTTCGTGCGGGACTTCGTGCTGCGCACGGCGGAGTACGATCTCGTCGGCGACGGGCGCTACGGCTTCGACGGCGCGGTGGACTTCCGCACGTCCCTGGTCTTCTCCCCGAAGCTCAGCGCCGAGCTGATCGAGTCGACGAGCACGATGCGCTACCTGCGCAACCGGCAGGACCGCGTCGTCTTCCCCGTGGGCGTGCGCGGAACCACCGCGAAGCTCGCGGTGGCTCCCGACGTGCAGGTGCTGGCGACGGCGGCGTCGCGAGAGGCCCTGCGCGGCGCCGTGGACCGGGCCCTCGATCTCGACGAAGACGAGCGGAAGCCGCGAGACCCGGAAGAGAAGCCCAGCTCGAAGGAGCTCGGCCGCGACATCCTGCGTCGCGGAATCGACGAGCTCCTGAGGCCCTAGCCGATGCGGCGGACGCTCACCTCCACGTCCAGCTCCTGCTCGCGCGGACCCACGAATACGCCCCGCAGCGGCTGGACGTCGCTGTAGTCCCGTCCCGCCGCCACCCGGACGTACTGCCAGTCCACCAGCTTGTCGTTGGTCGGATCGATCCCCACCCAGCCCATGCCGGGGTGCCAGGCCTGTACCCAGGCATGGCTCGCCGCCGATCCCTGCACGTGCTCGCCCTCGTCGTCGTCGACCGGGTCGTAGACGTAGCCGCTCACGTAGCGACAGGCGACGCCGGCCAGGCGCAGCACACCGAGCATGGCGTGGGCCAGGTCCTGACAGACGCCCCCGCCGGCTTCGAAGAGCACCGCAGGGCTCGAGTGGACGTCGGTGGCTTCCGGGTCGTAGCGGAAGCGCGACTGGAAGACCGCCCCCAGCTCCTTCAGCGCGTCGAGGAAGGCGTCCTCTTCGAGACCCGGGACGACGGGGTTGGGAACCGACGCGTACTCGTCCAGCGGCGGTACCAGGGGCGAGGGGTGCAGGAACTCGGCGAGACGCTGCTGCCAGGGGCGCGCGTCGTCGGGCTGGCTGGGACCGCAACAGACCGCGTCGCTCGTCTCCACCACCGACTCGGCCCGGATCTCGAGCGCGTCGTGGGGCTCGAGGACGTTGAAGTGATGGACGTGGCTCCCGAAGTAGTCCAGATGGCCGCGCACGTTGGCCACGGGATCCACCTCGAGCTTGTGGGTGACCACCCGCTGCAGGCCCGTGTCGACGGGCGTCTTGCGCACCTGGCTCTGCGCCTCGACCACCGGCTCGGCATAGCGAAGCCGGGTGACGTGGGAGACGAGCAGGAGGGCCTTGCCCTTGGCGTCCCACGGCTTCATTGCTGGGGCACCAGGGCGGCGCCCGGCGCGGCCGCGATCGGGGCGGAGTCGGGACGCAGGCTGGTGAAGTAGGCCAGCTCCACCTGGGGTCCGATCTCCCGGCAGCTGCGCTCCAGGCTGCGCAGCTCCCCCTCGAAGGAGCCGCTCCGCACCAGCTCCCGGGCGTCGATCAGGTGGAGCTCGTCGATCAGTCGCTCCACGTATCCCTGCAGCCGGAGCTGCACCACGCTGCTGCCCGCCACGTGGCGTAGCGCCTCGCCGAGCTCGACGAGCGTGAAGGTGAGCGAGCGCGGGAAGTCGCTCCGCTTCAGCACGAACTCGAGGACGCGCTCCGGCAGGATGCGCGCGTCGTAGGCGCGCCGGTACGGCTCGTAGCCCGACAGCGAACGCAGCAGGGCCTGCCACTGGTGGACGTCCAGCGGTGCCCCCTCGGTGCCGGGGGCGAGCGAGAGGGTCTTGCGCTTGATCTCGAGGATCCTGCAGATCATCGTCGCGCGCTCCACCAGCTTCCCGATGCGCAGGAAGCTCCACGACTCCCCGCGGATCATGGTGTCGTCCGCCAGCCCGTGGAAGGCGTCGGCGAAGACCTCGACCTGCCGGTTGAACTCCGAGCGACCCATGCGCAGGATCTCGTCGAAGGTCACACTGGGGAGCTGCAGGTGGATGCGGTTCAGATGCAGCCACATCTCCTCCGAGATGTGCTCGCGCATCGCGCGGCCTTCGTCACGCGCGGCCTCGACGCAGTGCTTCACCGACCAGGGATGGCGCTCGGAGAGGACCAGCTCTCCGTAGAGAGCCTCCTCGGTGGGCTGGGCCAGCCCGCACCCGAACGACTCCGAGATCGCCAGCCACACGTTCGCTTCGTCCACCGAGGCCCGCTCGAGGTTCATCTTGTGGTTCACCTCGAGGATGCGCGCCACGTTGGTCGCTCGCTCCACCAGGCTTCCCATCTGGTAGAGACCCCGGGCGATGCGGCTAAGCACGGGTCGGACTCCCCTCGTCGTGCAGCACCCAGGTGTCCTTGCTGCCGCCTCCCTGGGACGAATTCACGATCAGGCTGCCCTCGCGCAGGGCGACCCGGGTCAGCCCTCCGGGCAGCACGTCGATGCGATCGCCCGCGCCGTACACGGCGAAGGGACGCAGATCGACGTGACGCGGCGCCAGCCCGGGACCGCCCTCGTCGCACAGGGTGGGCAGGGTCGAGAGCTTCTGGATCGGCTGGGCGATGAAGCGGTGGGGAGCTGCCCTGACCGCCGCGCGCGCGTCCTCCAGCTGCGCCCGGCTGGCAGCACTGCCGACCAGCAGACCATAGCCCCCGGAGCCGTCGCTCGGCTTGAGCACCAGCTCTTCCAGGTGCTCCAGCACGTAGCTCCGGTCGGCGGGCTCTCGGCACAGGTAGGTGTGGATCTGCGGGAGGATCTCCTCCTGATCCAGGTAGTAGCGGATGATCCGCGGCACGTAGGAGTACATCGCCTTGTCGTCCGCGACGCCGTTTCCCGGGGCGTTCGCCAGCGCGACGTTTCCGGCGCGGTAGGCGTTCATCACCCCGGGCACGCCGAGCACCGAGTCGGGACGGAAGGCAATCGGATCCAGGAAGTCGTCGTCGATCCGGCGGTAGATCACGTCGACGCGCCGCAGGCCGGCGGTCGTCTTCATGTAGACGACGTCGTCGTCCACCACCAGATCGCGTCCCTCCACGAGCTGGACGCCCATCTGCGCCGCCAGGAACGAGTGCTCGAAGTAGGCCGCGTTGTAGATGCCGGGCGTGAGCACCGCGACGACCGGATTGTCGGCGGTCGATACGGAGCGGAGGGAGTCGAGCAGGAGCTGCGGGTAGCGGTCCACGGGGCGCACCCGGTAGTGCTGCATCAGGTCCGGGAGGACCCTCGACATCACGATGCGGTTCTCGAGGACGTAGGACACGCCGGACGGAACCCGGAGGTTGTCCTCCAGGACGAAGAACTCGCCGTTCTCGTCGACGATCAGGTCGGTCCCGGAAACGTGGACGAAGACGTCTCCCGGCGCGCGCACCCCCACCATGGCGCGGCAGAAGTGGGGCGAGTTGACGACCAGCTCGGTGGGGACGACGCCGTCCCGCAGGATGTGCTGCTCGCCGTACAGATCGCGCAGGAAGAGGTTCATGGCCAGCAGGCGCTGGACCAGCCCCTCCTCGAGCTTTGCCCAGCGGCTGGCCGTGATGATCCGGGGGACGACGTCCAGGGGGAAGATCTTCTCGGTGCCGCGGTCGTCGGCGTACACCGTGAAGGTGATGCCCTGGTTGAGGAGCGAGAGCTCCGCGTCGTGCTGCAGGGCGCGCAGCCCGTCCAGCCCCACGGCGCCCAGGTAGCGCGCCAGCGGGGCACAGCAATCGTGCGGCCGCCCGTCGCTGCCGACCATGCCGTCGAAGTGGTCGGGCAGGCCGGCATAGACCGGCCGCCCGGCGGACTCGGCCGAGGACGGAATCGAAACCGGGGTCGCGGATTCCACGGCGGCTCATGAAGCAAGGCGCATGCCGCTCGGCGGGCCGCCTTCGGCACGCCTCGCGGCGGGATGGGGCGCGGATGCACCCGCGGCGAGCACGCCCTTGCCCAACCCGGCAGCACTCGGCGCCGGGAATGAGCTGCTTCCGGAACATCTCGCGCCCTTGGCGCGCAACTTGCTGTGGCAGCAGGCCATGGAGAGCCTCTTCGTATTCCGGCTGCGGCTCAGCGACGCCCGGCGTCTGGAGGAGGCGTTCGCGCTCCTGATCGAGGACGACCACGTGGCGAGCCTCAGCATCCAGCCCCTCACCCTGTCGGCGTTCTTCATGGCGACCAGTGCCGTGGGAGCGCCGCTCGTCGAGCGGATCTACCAGGACGGCGGGCTGCGCTGGTGCTCGAGCCACCGGGTCCGCTTCCTGGTGCCGGTCGACGAGGAGCCACGCCCCCGCCCTTCGCTCGCCGTGGGGGCCCACCCACCCCTCTGAAGGACGAAGCATGTCCCGATACATGTACGAGCGGCTGTCCGCGCAGGACAATGCCTTCCTCGTGGCCGAGAGCCCGCACGTGCCGCTGCACATCGCTGCGGTCGGCATCTACGAGCAGGAGAGCGTCACCACACCGGAAGGAGGCGTGGACATCCGTCGCCTGCGCAGGTTCCTCGAGGCGCGCCTGCACGAGATCCCGCGCTACCGCCAGAAGCTCATGTGGGTGCCGGTCGAGAATCGGCCGGTCTGGATCGACGACTCCCACTTCCACATCGACTACCACATCCGCCATGCCGCCCTCCCACGCCCGGGCAGGGTCGAGGAGCTCAAGAAGCTGGTGGCGCGCATCACGACGCGCCCCCTCGACCGCAGCCGTCCGCTCTGGGAGATCTGGGTCGTCGAGGGACTCGAGGGGGACCGCTTCGCCATCGTGAGCAAGGTCCACCACTGCATGGTGGACGGGGCGATGGGTGCGGAGCTGGCGCAGATCCTGAACTCCCCCTCGCCGGAGATCGAGATCCCCGAGCCCACGCCCTTCATGCCGAGGCCGGCGCCCAGCGAGGCCGAGCTCCTCGCCGATGCGGTGGCGCGCTTCGCCGGGATGCCGCTCCGAGCGCTCCGCGGACTCGCCGCGCTCGGCGCCGACCCCGCCGGGCTGGGTGCGGAGCTCGTCGCGCGGCTGCGCGCCCTCTCCGACGTGGCGGGGCTCACGATTCGCCGCTCGTCCGCAACGCCGCTGAACGGGCCGCTCGGCCCGCATCGGCGCGTCGACTGGCTGACCCTTCCCCTGGCCGACGTCAAGGCAGTGCGCCGCGCGCTCGACTGCACGGTGAACGACGTGGTGCTCGCCACGGTGAGCGGGGCGGTCCGCCACTATCTGCGCCGCCGCGGCGTCGACCCCGCGCGGATCGACTTCCGCGTCTCGGCGCCGGTGAGCATGCGCGGCACTGCGGAGCGAGGTCGCATGGGGAACCGCGTCTCCTCCTGGATCGTGCGCCTGCCGATCGAGGAGGAGGACCCGCGCGACCAGGCGGCGGCGATCCGCACGGCGACCCTCGAGCTGAAGGAGTCGAGGCAGGCCCTCGGGCTGGAGACGATGATGCAGGCTGCCGAGTTCGCGCCGGCCTCGCTGATGGCACTGGGTGCGCGGGCGGCGTCGGGCCCGATCAACATGGTCGTCACCAACGTGCCCGGGCCCCAGTTCGCGCTCTACACGCTGGGCGCGAAGCTCCTCGAGATGCAGCCCCTCGTTCCACTGCTCGAAGGCACCGGCCTCGGCATCGCTCTCTTCAGCTACGACGGGAAGCTCCACGTGGGGCTCAATGCCGAGTACGAGCGGGTCCCGGATCTGGGTGCCTTCACGGCGCTCGTCGCCCAGTCGTTCATGGCGCTGAGCGATGCGGCGAGAGCGACGGGACGTCTCGAGGAAGACGACATCGACGAAGAAGAGCAAGTCGTGCCGGTGACCGCGCCGGAGCCAGCGCCCGAACGGTCCGACGCGATCGCGATCAGCGCCGCGTCCAGCTCGACCTGAACCGGCCGCTCAGGCAGCCCGTCCATCCCCGATGGAGCCCCGCGTCGGCTCGCGTGGCGCCGCGTGCTATCCGTTCGGCAATGGACGAGGAGCACCGCCGCGAGCGGATCCTGATCCTGGGCGCGGCCGGTCGCGACTTCCACGACTTCAACGTCCTCTTCCGGAACGATCCCTCCGTCGAGGTCGTGGCGTTCACGGCGGCGCAGATTCCGGGGATCGGGAACCGACGCTATCCCGCGTCGCTCGCGGGAGATCTCTATCCCGCGGGCATCCGCATCGAGCCCGAGGAGCGCCTCGAGATGCTCTGTCGCCAGGAGCACATCGATCGTGTGGTGCTCGCCTACTCCGACCTGTCCCACGCCGACGCGATGCACCTGGCATCCCGGGCGCTCTCCGCGGGCGCCGGCTGCTCCCTGCCCGGGCCACGCGCCACCCAGCTCCGATCCCGACGCCCGGTGGTGGCCGTGTCGGCGGTGCGCACCGGCTGCGGCAAATCGCAGACCGCGCGCTGGTTGGCGCGTCGGCTCGCCGCCGCGGGATTGCGCGTCGCCTCGCTGCGTCACCCCATGCCCTATGGCGATCTGGCCCGCCAGCGGGTCCAGCGCTTCGCCAGCCGCGCCGACCTCGAGGCCGCGCACTGCACTGCCGAGGAGCGCGAGGAGTACGAGCCCTACGTCGAGATGGGCAGCGTGATCTTCGCCGGTGTCGACTACGAGGCGATCCTCGAGCGGGCCGAGGGTGAAGCCGACGTGATCCTGTGGGACGGGGGCAACAACGACTTCCCGTTCCTGGCACCCGACCTGCACCTGGTGGTCGTCGACGCGCTGCGGCCCGATCAGCTGACCACCCACCATCCGGGCGAGGCGGTGCTGCGCATGGCCGACGTGGTGGTGATCAACAAGGTGGACGCGGCCGAGCCGGCCGCGCTCGAGCGAGCCATCGCCGGCGTGCGAGCGCTGTTGCCCGAGGTCCCCATCGTTCGAGCCGCCTCGCCGCCCCGCCTGGAGGACCCCGAGCGCGTGCGCGGGAGACGGGTCGTGGTCGTGGACGACGGCCCCACCCTCACCCACGGCGGGATGTCCTACGGTGCGGGCTGGGTGGCGGCCCGGGCGGCCGGAGCCGAGATCATCGACCCGCGCCCCACGGCGGCGCCCGCGCTGCGGCGAGTCTTCGAACGTCACCCCCATCTCGAACAGGTCGTCCCGGCCGTGGGATACGGAAAGACGCAGCTCGCGGACCTGGCCACGACCCTGGAGGAGGCGAACGCGGATCTGGTGGTGAGCGGCACCCCGCTGGATCTGGCACGCCTCGTGCAAATCTCGAAGCCGGTGGTGCGGGTGCGCTACGCGTACGAGGACGCGGGGGAGCCGCGCCTGGAGGAGTTCGTGCGCGGCTTCCTGGAGCGGACGGGGCTGGCTTCCATCCCGTGATTCCCCGGCGCAGCCGGCAGGAGGTGCCCGATGCGACTGGTCATCGCGCTCGGCGGCAACGCGATCGCGCGGCGCGGCGAGTCCCTGGATGCCGAGTCACAGCGCGGCCGGGTGCGCGCCGCGGCCGCGTCGATCGCCGATCTGGCGCGCGGCCACGAGGTCGTTCTCACCCATGGCAATGGGCCACAGGTGGGACTTCTCGCCCTGCAGTCCCAGGCCGTTCCCGGCGTCGAGCCCCTGCCCCTCGATGTGCTCGGAGCCGAGACCGAGGGCATGATCGGCTATCTGCTCGAGCAGGAGATGGCGTCGATCTTCCCCGGGAGCGACGTCGCCACGCTCCTCACCCAGGTGGAGGTCGACCCGGAGGACCCGGCCTTCGCCGCGCCGAGCAAGCCGATCGGTCCCGTGCAGACCGCCGAGTACGCGCGCTCGCTCGAGGAGCGCCACGGCTGGTCCTTCGCAGCGGAGGGCGGCGGGCTGCGACGCGTCGTGCCGTCGCCGGAGCCCCGTCGCATCCGCGCGCTGCGCTCGATCGAGGTGCTGCTGGAGGCCGGAATCCTGGTCGTCTGCGCGGGTGGCGGGGGGATCCCGGTGACCGCGAGCTCCGACGGCGCGCTCCGCGGCGTGGAGGCGGTCGTCGACAAGGACCGCACGGCCGCCCTGCTGGCGACGCAGCTCAAGGCCGAAGCCCTGCTCCTGCTGACCGACGTCCCGGGGGTCTACGAGGACTGGCCCGAGCCGCGACGCTCGCTCCTGACCCGAACGACCCCGGACGCGCTGCGCGCCCTCACCCTGGACCCCGGCACGATGGGGCCGAAGGCCGAGGCGGCGGCGCGCTTCGTCGAGCAGGGTGGACGCTACGCGGGGATCGGGGCGCTGGAGGAGGCGCGGCGCGTCCTGCTCGGCGAGTCGGGAACCCGCGTCACGACGAGCGCGGGTGGGTGAGCCGGCGCGGGGACACACGGGTGACCGGGGGGGCGCGCGGACGCGCCCTCCTGGGCGCGCTGATCCTCGTGCTGGCTCCCGGCGTCGCGAACAGCGGAACCCTCGGCTCTCGGCTGCTCGGTGATCCGGGCGGACATCGGAGCCGCCTCGAGCGGCTCGGAGTCGGAGTGCAGCTCTTCTACAACCAGTTCCTGTCCGCCAACCCGCGCGGGGGCGCCGAGCCCGAGAGCTGGGGGCACAGCGGCAGCTACGACCTCTTCCTGCGCGTCGACGCCGAGGAGCTGGTGGGCTGGCCGGACGCCACCGCGGTCCTCCACGTGAAGGGCCTGTACGATCGCAACATCAACGCCCAGGTGGGCGCCCTCTCCCAGCCGATCGACGACGCGGACTTCGACGAGGCCGGCTACGTGGACGAGCTGTGGGTCGAGCAGGGCTTCCTGCGTCGGCGCGTACGCGTGCGGGTCGGACTCCTCGAGCAGCAGACCGCCTTCGACCGCAACGCCTGGGCCAACAGCGAGGATCGGCAGTTCCTCGCCGCCTTCCTCGACAACAACCCGCTGGTTCCGCTGCCCAACGGGCTGGGTGCGGTCGTGTTCGTCGACGCCGCCCCGTGGCTCACCCTGGCCGCCGGCGTCTCCGACGCGGACAACGTTCCCCGCCGGGCGGGGTTCGACACGGCATTCGACGACTTCGACGGGCTGACCGGGCACTTCGAAGCGGCCTTCCGGGTGGACCTGGCACGCGCAGACGCATCCGGCCGCCTGCCTGGCCGCTATCGCCTGGGCCTGTTCGTAGACGGCCGCGACCTGACGGTGTTCGGAACCGGGCGCAGCGAGCGCAGTCACCTGGGCGTGTACGCCAGCCTCGATCAGCTCGTCTTCCGCGAGGCCGGCGAGCGCGACGAGGGTCTGGGGCTCTTCGCGCGCGCCGGCTGGGCCGACCCCGACAGCCGGGCCATCGAGTGGTTCTGGTCGGTCGGTGGGCTCTACCGAGGCCCGATCCCCGGGCGCGACCGCGACGAGCTGGGACTCGGCGTGTACCAGGCCATCGGGTCACGGCGGTTCGAACGCCAGCGCGCTCCCGGCTTCGACCGCGAAACCGGCTTCGAGCTCTTCTACAAGGCGGAGGTGCTGCCGTGGCTCATGGTCACACCCGACGTGCAGCTCATCCTCGATCCGGGTGCACGGGGCGAGCACTCCGACGCATGGGTGGCCACCCTGCGCTTGAGGGTGGCCTTCTGAGGCGGCCGGCGAACAGCGGCGCGGCCCGCTCTCTGAGGCGGCCGGCGAACAGCGGCGCGGCCCGCTCTCCGAGGCGGCGAGGGACGAGCTGCGCGGCCCTGACGCTGGTCGCCTGCGCGGTACCGGGCGCGGCTTGGCTCCTGGTCGCCTGCGCGGCACCCGCCCAGGTCCGCTACGAGGAGCGCGTCGAGACGGCCACCCCCGCCCAGGAGCACGGTGTCCACGCCGAGCGTCTGGCGGAGGTGATGCGCAGCCTGGATCGCCTGGCCAACGAGCGCCTGCCGAAGTCGATGGAGGTGGAGTGGGAACGCGAGCGCCGCGTCGAGGAGCTGGTCATCGTGGCTCAGGCCATCGCCGACTCCGCCGCGCGCATCCCGGCCGCGCCGGAGGGAGCGCTGCTCTCCACGGGAGAGCGCCGCGCCTTCTCCGCCCACGCCCGCGCCCTGCAGGAGCGGGCATCCCGCCTGGCCGCCGAGGCAGCGCAGCTCGATACGGCAGCGACGCATACCGCGGTCTCTGAGATCCGCGAGACCTGCGCGGCGTGTCATCGGCGCTTCCGCGGCTCGGGAGCCGACGAGGACCGGGAGCCGTGACCCCGGACGCGGCTCCTTCCCCCTCGCCGCGGCGCAGAGTCCAGCAGGTGGGCTTCTTCGCGGGGCCGATCCTGGCTCTGGGCATCGGGCTGGTCTTCCCGGAGTCGCACGCGGGCGTCCTGCCTGCGGGAGCCGCCACCGCCGCCGTGGCCACGTGGATGGCCGTCTGGTGGCTGAGCGAGGCGATCCCGATCTACGCGACGGCCCTCCTCCCACTCGTGCTCTTCCCCCTGCTCGGCGCGCGCACCATGCGTGAGGCGGCTGCGCCGTACGCCCACGAGCTGATCTACCTCTTCCTGGGCGGGTTCTTCATCGCGCTGGCCATGGAGCGATCGGGCCTGCACCGGCGGGTCGCCCTAGTGGCGCTGCGCTTCGCCGGAGAACGGCCCGCACACATCGTGGCCGCCTTCATGGCGATCACCGCCTTCCTCTCGATGTGGGTGTCGAATACGGCCACCGCCATCATGATGCTGCCCGTCGCGCTGAGCGTGGTGGACCTGGCCGAGCGCGGCGTGCGCGGTGCCGCCCCCGCCGAGGCGGCCGCAGCGACCCGACCCTTCGCGCTCGCCCTCCTCCTCGGGATCGCCTACAGCGCGTCGATCGGCGGGCTGGCGACGCCGATCGGGACGCCGCCCAACCTCTTCCTGCTCTCGTTCCTCCGCGAGGGCCTGGATCGCGAGGTGAGCTTCGTACGCTGGATGGCCGTGGCTCTGCCGCTGGTGGTGCTCTTCCTGCCCCTCACCTGGTGGATCCTGACGGCGCTGCTGCACCCCAGCCCGCTGGAGCGGATCGAGGGCGGCGCGCAGCTCGTGCGCGAGTCGGGCGAGGCGCTCGGACCCATGTCGCGCGACGAGCGCATCACGCTGTGCGTCTTTCTCCTGGCGGCCTTCCTGTGGCTGACCCGCCCGATCCTGAGCGGACTCGAGGTCGGCGGAACGCGGCCGCTGGCCGGACTCACCGATCCGGGGATCGCGATGGTCTGCGCCCTGCTTCTCTTCGTCGCCCCGGTCGACTGGCGGGCCGGACGCTTCGCGCTCGACTGGGAGACCGCGCGCGGGGTTCCCTGGGGCATCCTGGTCCTCTTCGGCGGCGGCCTCAGCCTGGCGGCGGCGATCCGCGAGAACGGTGTCGCGGAGATCCTGGGCGGAGGCGTCACCGCACTCGGCGGCCTTCCGAGCGTGGTGGTGGTGCTGGGCGTCGTCACGGCGATCGTGTTCCTGACCGAGCTGACCAGCAACACCGCCACCGCGGCGACGCTCATCCCCATCCTGGCCGGCCTGGCACCGGGTCTGGGGCTCGACCCCCTGCTGCTCGCGGTGCCGGCGGCCCTCGGGGCGAGCTGCGCCTTCATGCTGCCGGTCGCCACGCCCCCCAACGCCGTGGTCTTCGGATCGGGCCGGGTGGGCATGGCCGAGATGAGCCGCGCGGGCTTCCTGCTCAACTGGATCGGCGTGTTCCTGATCACCGCCCTCGCCTACGCCGTCGTGATGCCCCTCCTGGCCCGGTCCTAGATCGGGAGCACCCGCGCTGTGCGGGCACAAGCGGGACCGGCGGCCTTCCGATAGGCCCTCTGGAGTGCGGGTTGCCTTGGGTGGAAACGAGACATAGGCTCGCCTCGTGATGTGGCGAAGGCGCATCGTTAGGATGGTGCTGGCGATCCAGTGGGTTCTGTGGGTCGTTCCGATGCACCTGCTCGTCGCCGCGCCGGAGCCGGCGGGCGCCGCGACGGCCTCCCACTGTGCCCCGGCACCGATCCCGGTCCAGGCCCCGCAGCCCGCCGAGGACCCGGCCTGCGACCTCCACTGCTCCGCCCTGGCCAACGCCACCGTCGCGCCGCTGGCCGGCTCGAGCTCCCCGCCTTCGCTCACGCTTCACGCCCCGCGCTCCGACGCGGCTGCGGCCGCCATCCCCGCCGGGGGATCGCACCCGGAGACGAGCCGGGAGCCACCTGCCTCCTCGCGCAGCCTGCGGACCACGGTCCTGCGGCTCTGATTCCACGGATCGACCCGGAGAAGGGCCGACGGGCGCTCGTGCCCGTCGCACGCCGAACCCTCTCGAGTCGTCGGGCCGCCGCGCGCGGTCCGCGCGGAGGACCCGCCCGTGGTGCGAGTCCGGATCCTCACTCTCGTCATCGTATTCCTCCCGGCCGTCGCCGGCGCCGAGCCGCCCCGCGCAGCAGCCGCCGCCGGCAGCCGGCTCGCAGCGGCCGTCTCCGGCGCCGAGCCGCCGCTCGCGGCGCCCGATCCGCTTCCTCTCTCCTGGTGCCAGGAGCGGGCGAGCCGCGCCAACCCGCGCCTCGCCGCCGAGCGCTCCCAGGCCGAGGCCGCTCGACACCGAGTGGGATCGGCCGGCGAGCTGGAGGACCCGCGCTTCGGCTACGAGGCCAGCAACGTCCCGACCGGCGCATGGGACTTCAGCTCGACCCCCCTGTCCGGCCACCAGCTCCGCCTGGCCCAGAAGCTCCCGTTTCCCGGCCTGCTGCGGAACCGGAAGGGCGCAGCCGAGGCGGGCGCCGAGGCGGCCGAAGCGGACCTGGCGGACCGACTCGTCGCCGTGGCCGCGCAGGTCGAGCGAGCCTGGGTCGGGCTCGGCTTCGCGCAGCGCACCGTCGAGATCACCGACCGCAATCTCGAGCTGCTCCGCCAGCTCGTCGAGATCGCGGAGGCACGCTACCGGGTGGGCTCGGGCCTGCAGCAGGACGTGCTGCGCGCCCATGTCGAGCTGACCGCCCTCCTCCAGCAGCGCCTGAAGCGGGTTGCGGCCACGCGCAGCGCGGAGGCGCGTCTCGCCGCACTGCTCGATCTCGACCCGGTCACTCTGCTCCCGCGCACCGCAGCGCTCGCCGAGACCACCCCGCTCCCCGCGCTGGACGAGCTGACCAGCCGCGTGGACGCCCACCCGCGGCTGCGCGCGGCCGACGCCCGAGTCGAGGAGGCGCGCGACCTGTGGCGCGCCGCGAAGATCGCGGGCTATCCGGACTTCGATCTCGGGCTCGGCTATCGGATCCGCAGCCGCGTCCCCGGCGACCCGGTGGACGGCGACGACTTCGTCAGCGCCGGCATCCGCATGCGCCTGCCGCTGAACCGGAGCCGCTGGCGCGCCGAGGTGGCCGAGCGCGAGGCGCTCCTGCGCCGGGCGCAGGCCGAGCGCCGCGCCGTGCGCGCCGAGCTGCACGACCGGCTGCGCGCCAACCACGCCGAGCTGGTGCGCGCCGACGAGGAGCTCTCGCTGATCGACACGGGGCTGATCCCGCAGACGCGCCAGTCGCTGGAGTCCAGCCGCGCCGGCTACGAGGTGGGACGAGTGGACTTCCCGTCGCTGCTGGACGCGCAGGTGAACCTGCTGGAGGCGGAGCTGCGCCTGGCCGGGGCCGTGGCGGGAAGACGC
>JANQFA010000140.1 GCA_028278065.1 Myxococcota bacterium | reverse complement strand
CGCCGAGGAGATGGCGTGGCCGGCCGCCGCCTCGCCGGAGGCGGCGGCGCGCCTCGACGCGCTGGCGCGCGCCCACGCCGCGGTGGTGCTGGGGACGGGTGTGAATCCGGGCTTCGTGCTCGACTCGCTGGTGGTGACCCTGACGGGCGTCTCCGCGCACGTGGACTCGGTCCGCGCCCGACGCGTGAACGACCTAACGCCCTACGGCCCCACGGTCCTGCGCAGCCAGGGGGTGGGCCTGACCGCCGACGCCTTCACCGCAGCCGTGGACCGGGGAACGGTGGTCGGCCACCTGGGCTTCCGTCAGTCGCTGGCGATGGTCGCGGCGGCCCTCGGCTGGGAGCTCGAGCACATCGAGGAGTCGCGCGAGCCGATCGTGTCCTCGGTACGGCGCGAGACACCCTTCGCCACGGTCGAGCCGGGCCGGGTGGCCGGCTGCCTCCACACCGCAGTCGGCATCGTGGCGGGCCGGCCCCGGATCGCGCTGGAGCATCCCCAGCAGGTGCAGCCCGAGGCGGAGGGCATCGCGACCGGCGACGAGATCGAGATCCGCGGCCGTCCCCACCTGCGGCTGGCGGGAAGCCCCGAGATCCCCGGCGGCGTGGCCACGACCGCGCTGGCCGTGAACGTCGTGCCGCGCGTGCTCACCCAGTCGCCGGGCCTGAAGGCCATGACCGACCTGCCCATCCCGGCGGCGATCATGGGCGGCCTGCACCGTGACTGACCGTCCGCCCGAGCGACCTGCCGGACGCGTGGAGCGGGGTACCTGGGTCGAGCTCCACCGGGTGATCCTCGCGCCCGGCGAGCGCGCGCCCCAGGTGCCCGAGGAGACCCAGGCCGTTCCGCTCGAGATGCGGGTGAAGGGCTTCCTCGGCGCCGACGCCGCCGTCGGCGAGGAGGCGGAGGTGGTCACGCCCGCGGGCCGCCGGCTGCGCGGGACGCTCGACCGCGTGCTGCCGGCCTACGAGCACGGCTTCGGGCCGCCGGTGCCGGAGCTCCTCCGTGCGGGCACGGAGCTGCGCGCGAAGCTCGGCGAGGAGGGGCCCGACCGGTGACCGGAGGCAGCTCCTACGCGGAGGTGATGGCTCGACGCAACGAGGTCGTGCTCCAGTCCATCGGGCTCGACTACGCGCGCTACCGCACGGGTGTGCTCGCTTTCGACTACGAGCGCCTGCTCGCCGACGCGGGCTACGACCTGGAGAAGGTCTCCGCCATCCAGGCGCGCACCGCCGTCGGCAGCACCCCACTCGTGGAGCTCGAGAACCTGACGCGCGTGGTGCGCAGCGTCGCGCCGCCCGGCAGAGGCGCGCGCATCTTCGTCAAGGACGAGGCGGCGAACCCGTCCGGCTCGTTCAAGGACCGACGCGCCTCGATCTCGGTGCACGAGGCGCGCGAGCGCGGCTCTCCCGGCGTGGCCGCGGCGACCAGCGGCAACTACGGCGCCGCGGTGGCGTCGCAGGCAGCCAAGGCGGGGCTCCGCTGCATCGTCGTGCAGGAGGCGTTCGACAGCGCGGGCATCTCCCAGCCCGAGATCGCCGAGAAGACCCGGGCCTGTGAGGCCTATGGTGCCGAGGTGGTGCGCCTCTCGGTCGGTCCCGAGCTCTTCTACGTCTTCCTGCGGATCCTGGAGGAGACCGGCTTCTTCAACGCCTCGCTCTACTCCCCCTACTCGATCCTCGGGATCGAGACGCTGGGCTTCGAGCTGGCGCAGCAGACGCGGGCACAGACCGGTCGCTTCCCCGACGTCGTGGTGACGACCCATGCCGGCGGTGGCAACGTGACGGGCACGGCCCGCGGGCTCGCCGCGGCCGGTGCGACCTCCGCGCGGATGGTGGCGGCGAGCGTGGACCTGTCGGGGCTCCACATGGCGTCGGACCGTGACTTCAATCGCAAGTCCTTCACCACGGGCCACACCGGATTCTCGATCCCCTTCACGACCCGGCCCGACCGCGCCGACGTTCCTCGCAGCGCCGCGCGCGCCCTGCGCTACATGGACCGCTTCGTGACGGTGACCCAGGGCGAGGTCTTCTACGCCACCCAGGCCCTGGCGGAGCTCGAGGGAATGGAGCGAGGTCCGGCGGGCAATACTTCGCTGGCCGCTGCCCTGGCGCTGGCGCGGGAGATGGGCACCGAGGAGACGCTCGTCGTGCAGGAGACGGAGTACACGGGTGCCGGCAAGCACCCGCTGGCCCAGCTGGCGCTGGCGCAGCGCATGGGCGTGCGCGTCGAGCGCGGCGATCCCGCCGGGAGTCGAGCCGGCGAGTCGATCGTGATTCCCGAGCGGTTGGAGCAGGTGCGCGTGGTGGAGGTGGATCTCGAGCGCCTGCGACGCTCCTACGTGCGCAACGCCCTCGATTCCACACCGGCCACGGCGCGCCTCCAGGAAGCGGACATCGCCTTCCTGGCGGCCGAGACGCGGACCACTGCCGACACGGTGCAGGAGATGATCGATGCCCATCGCTCCGAGACCCGATGACTTCGAAGCGCGCCGCGCCCATTTGAGGGAGCTCTCGGACGAGGCGCTGCGCGCACGCTTCTGGAGCCTGGTGGAGCGCATCGTGGCCCCCCTCGTCGAAGAGGCGCGCGGCCACACCACGCCCTCCATCGAGCGCTCGGTGCTTCTCCGCATGGGCTTCTCCAGCATCGAGACCCAGGAGCTGGTGGCGCGCATGGCCGAGCGCGGGCTCCTGGGCCACGGTGCCGGGCGCCTCGTCCTCGAGCTCGCGCGGCGGCGGAGGGTGAGCGTCCGCCAGGCAGGCCTCGAGCTCCTGGATGGACAGCACTGGCAGGAGCTCGGGTGATGAAGCTCTCGACGCGGGAGCCCCTCGACCTGCAGGAGGTGCTGCGCGACCTCGAGCACTATCGCCCGCGGCGCAAGGGCTGGACCTGGCGCACGCCGAGGCCGCATCAGCGCCTCGGACCGTTCGTCCTGGAGGACACGTCCGCGCCCCTCGCGAACTCGGTGCCGCTTCCATCCGCCCACAGCTTCGACGACATCGATCCCCAGTGCGACTTCGTCGTGACCACCGAGATCGCCTCGGGCCGCTTCGAGGACGACCTGCGGCGCATGCGCATGGCGGCCTGGCACGGGGCCGATCACCTGATGGTGATCCGCACGACCGGCCAGTCCCACATCGACGGACTCCTGGAGGGGACACCCGAGGGCGTCGGCGGGATCCCCATCACCCGCAAGCAGCTGCGCGCCACGCGCAAGGCCCTCGACGCCATCGAAGAAGAGGTGGGGAGGCCCATCAACTTCCACTCCTACGTGAGCGGGCTCGCCGGGCCGGAGATGGCCGTGCTCTTCGCCGAGGAGGGCGTCAACGGCTGCCACCAGGACCCCCAGTACAACCTGCTCTACCGCAACATCAACCTTCACCGCTCCTTCGTGGACGCCGCCGAGGCCAAGCGCGTCATCGCCGACGGCGGGCTACTCCAGATCGACGGCGCCCACAACGCCAACGCCACCGCCAAGCAGGCCTGGAAGGTGACGCCCGAGCTCCTGGTGCAGCACGCGGTCAACACGGCCTTCTCCCGGGCCGTCGGCATACCGGCCGACCGCATCGCCCTGTCGACGGTGCCACCCACGGCGCCGCCGGCCCCGAAGCTCCGGCTCGACCTGCCCTACGCCGTGGCGCTGCGCGAGCTCTTCGCCGGCTACCGCTTCCGCGCGCAGCAGAACACGCGCTACATGGAGTCCGACACGCGCGAGGCGACGGTGAGCCACGTCCTGGACACCCTGGTCTCCAGGCTCACGTCCGCGGACATCCAGAGCACGATCACACCCGACGAGGGGCGCAACATCCCCTGGCACTACAACAACGTGGCCGGCGTCGAGACCGCGCGGCAGACGCTCATGGGGCTGGACGGTCTGGCCCAGATGCTGACGCTCCGCGAGGACGGCCCGCTCCGGGAGGGGGCACGCGCCATCCAGGAGCGAGCGGTCCTGTTCCTGGAGGAGATCGTCGAGCTGGGAGGATACGAGGCGGCCGTCGCCGCGGGAATGTTCGTCGACTCGGGCCTCTTTCCCGAGCGCGGGGGCGACGGGATCCGCCGGGACCCGGCGGGGGGCGTCGGCGCCGACACCCACGTCGCGCGCGAGCCTGGCTACGGCGCGCCGGTGTGCGCCCACTTCGGCGCCAACGCCTACGCCGGAGGCGACGCGAAGCCGTGCGAGGCCATCGGTGGCTGCACGCTCTGCGACCCGGCAAAGATCCGCTACCTGGACGAGCTCGACCCCGAGGACAACGTCGCGCGTCGGCTGGAACGTCCCCGGGCCGAGCGCGCGGCCGGCTGGCTCCGCCCGGAGGTGGAGAAACACGGTGACGGCGTGGTCTGTGTGACGCTCTTCGTTCCCACGCAGCCCGCGTTGGGGAAGGCCGCCGCCCTGGAGCTGGCGCGCCGCATGGGTCTGCGTGAGCCGGAGGTCATCCACGCCCGCGTCCTGCACCCCGCCGAGGGCAGCGTGTTCGAAGTGAGGGGTGTGCTGGACCAGGCCGTACGCGCGAGCGAGCTGGTCGTGCCGGAACGCGAGGCGCGGCTTCCGCATGCCGAGATCGAGGCCTGGGCACGCCCCCGCGACCTCCACGTCGTGGCCGCCACCGTGGGCGAGGACGAGCACTCGGTGGGCCTCCAGGAGATCCTGGACCTCAAGCACGGCGGAATCGAGCGCTACGGCTTCCGCTGCCACTACCTGGGCACGTCGGTGGATCTCGAGCGGCTCCTCGACGCCGCCGGGGAGCACGGCGCGCGGATCGTGCTCATCTCGACGATCGTGACCCACCACGACGTGCACCGGGAGCTGATGCGGCGCCTGGTGTCGCTGGCCGAGGCGCGCCGCGTCCGGGAGGACCTGCTGCTGGTCGCGGGCGGCACGCAGGTCACCGACGAGCTGGCGCGCGAGTGCGGGATGGACGCGGGCTTCGGACGGGGCACGACGGGCCAGGATGTGGCGAGCTTCCTGGTTCGGCGCCTCCGCGAGCCGGCCTAGTGGGCAAGCCCTGGGTCTCGATCGACCTCGCCA
>JANQFA010000062.1 GCA_028278065.1 Myxococcota bacterium | reverse complement strand
GGCGAAGAACCAGCTCGCGAAGCTCCTCCCGCTGCTTCTGCGACTCGGCGCCGCCCCCGAGTCCACGCCGGGGATCGTGCTGGCGATCGACGAGACGGGCCGGGTGCTGCGCTCGTTCCAGGATCCGGACGGGAAGGTCGTCGGAAGCGTCACCGACGTCCACGTGCACGGCGGTCATCTCTACCTGACGTCCATCAACGGCGACTGGATCGCGCGCTGCCCGCTGACTCCCCTCCCCTCGTCTCCCGGCGGGTGACTCGGGCTCGCAGCCTGCCGTCGCCCTGGCGGTCGGGCCGACCTCACGCGCCGGGGGCCGCTCGGCGGGCGAAGGCGCGCTCGAGCTGGGCGAAGATCCGCTCCGCGATGCGGTCCACGTCCGGCTCGGGCTCGCGCGCGACCAGCACGGCGAGCTGGATCTGCATCACCCCGAATGCGGTGGTGGCCATCAGCTCGGGATCGTCGTCATGGAAGGCCCCCTCGCCGATTCCGCGCTGCATCAGGTCGGTCCACAGACGGATCCCCGCCTGGAAGGTGGGGCTCGCCTCGACGTCACCGATGGCCCAGGATCGGCCTTCGCGCAGATCGACCTGCAGGTAGTCCGGGCGCTCGACCAGGTACTCGACGAAGGCGTGGACGGCGCGGCGCAGCGCGTCGCGCGCGGGCAAGGGCTCGGCCAGGGCGGCCTCGATGCGCGCCAGGAACTCGCGCCCCCTGAACTCGTGCAGCTCGGTGAAGATCTCCCGCTTGCCCGGGAATGCCGCGTAGAGCGTCTGCAGCGAGATGCCGGCCTCGGCGGCGATGTCCTGGGCGCGTGCCCCGTGATAGCCCGCACGCGCGAAGACCCGCTCGGCGCAGCGCAGCACGAGATCCCGGTACCTCTGCCTGCGGGCCTCTGCCGCGCTCGACCGACTGCGGCGTCCCGCCACTCGTTCCTCCCGCGCCCCCCAGGTCGGGGGAACTCTATCCTTCCTCGGTCATGATTTCAGTTTCCAGGCGCGAGCGCCGCTTGATCGCAACCTCGACCGGAGCGGTGCTGGTCGCGACCTTCGTGCTGGCGGGCCTGGACGCGTCACTCTTCGAGCCCTACTTCGGTGCGCTCGATCCGCGGCTGGCCGTCGCGGTCGTGGCGGCGGTCGGTCTCGTGTGCCTGACCCTGCTGCGCACGCGAGGCTGGTTCGAGATCTTCTCGGAGCGGACGAGGTCCGGCGCGAGCTGGGCAGCGAAGCTCGCCCTGACCTTCGGCGTGCTCGTGATCCTCGGGGACCTCCTGTTCCGCTTCCCCGAGGACATCAACGCCCCTCTGCCGGCGGCTCTGGCCTTCTACCCGGTGATGGGGTTCGTGGTCGAGATCGTCTTCCACGCGGCTCCGCTCCTCGTGCTCCTCGAGCTCGGGCGACGCCTGGGGCGAATCGAGCCGGGCGGCAGTCGCACCTGGCTCTGTCTGGTGGCGGTGGCGTTCATCGAGCCGGCCTTCCAGCTGCTCGCCGACGTGGAGACGGGATCCCCGTCGGCGCGCAGCGCCTTCGTCGGCGTCCACGTGCTGGCGATCAACCTCGCGCAGCTGGCTCTCCTGCAGCGCTTCGACTTCGTCTCGATGGTCCTGATGCGGCTCTTCTACTACGCCATCTGGCACGTCGCGTGGGGCCACTTGCGCCTCGGGTGGCTCTTCTGAACCAGGCTCCGGGCGGCCCCCGGTTCTGATAGGCTCGTCGAGCGATGAGGGTCCTCCTGCGCGTCGTGGGCCTCGCCCTCCTGGCTCTGGTGGTCGTCCCGGCAGCCTTCCTGCTCGAGGCGCATCGGGAGATCCGGCAGCTCCCGCCCTCGCTTCCCGAGCAGGGCGCGCTCCTGGCCGCCGCTGCCGCGGAGCCGGGGCCGCAGCGCGTGTCCTGGCTGAACACCGCCAGTCAGGCGGGACGCGGCTCACCCCCGGTGGGCCACCCGGTCTTCCTGCTCGAGTGGGCGGACGGCCGGGTCTTCGCGATCGACACCGGGATGGATCGGGCCGGAGCCGAGGAGTTCGGAGCGCTGCTCGAGAGGTTGATGGACGTGGAGCCGATCGAGGCCTTCGGCTCGGTCGCCGAGCAGCTCGGCGACGAGGTGGATCGGATCCGCGGCGTCGGCTTTACGCACCTCCACTCCGACCACACCGGCGGGCTGGCCTCGATCTGTGCAGGGAGGGGCGAGAGCGTGCGCGTGTACCAGACGCCTCGGCAGGCGGAGCTCGGCAACTACACCACCCGACCGGGACGCACGCAGATCGAGGAAGCCGGCTGCGGCGGCTTCGAGCGCCTGTCGGGAGGGCCCCTCTACGCGGTCCCCGGCTTTCGGGGCCTCTTCGCCGTCGAAGCAGGAGGACACACCCCCGGCAGCACCCTCTTCGCCACGAGGTCCGGAGGAACGACCTGGGTCTTCTCGGGGGACGTCACCAACTTCCGGCAGACCCTCCTCGACAACGAGCCCAAGCCGCGGCTCTACTCGCTGCTCGTCACTCCCGAGGCACCCGCCCACCTGGAGAGGCTGCGGGTCTGGCTGGCCGAGCTGGACGCTCGGGACGGGGTGCAGGTCGTGGTCTCCCACGACGTCGAGGCCATCGCCGCCTCCGGGCTGCCCCGGCACGCCGTCGTCCGCGCCGGGCGCTAGGGGTCAGGGCGTCGCCCGGTCGAGGAAGATCGGAGACGACCATGCGCGCTCGGAGACCGGGGCGAGGCAGTCGTCGTCGAAGGGCGTGCGGTAGTCGCCGTAGCAGGGATCCGTGCCGGTGGCGCGGCCCTCCGCGTCGAACGTCACGCGGAGCTGGGCGCCGTTCACGGCGGGCGTCTGCTCCTGGATGGCCCGGGCGTAGTACACGACGTCGCGTCCCAGCTGCGGGAACTCGGGATCTTCGAAGCGCACCACGCAGCCCGCCGGGTCGGGCGCGCACTCGAAGCGGCGCCAGGGGTCCTCGATCAGGGCGTCGACGCGCTCGTCCGGACCGGCCTGGCTGCGGATGCGTACGACCTCCACCGCGACGATCGGATGCCGCCGCTCGCCGGGATGGTGGCACTCGCCACGGCAGAGCTTCTCGAGCCGCCCGGGCGTCAGTCCGCGGACGCTCGCCTCGGGGCAACCCGGCTGCTGCTCGAAGGCGCCGACCGCGCGTACCTCGAAGATCGGCACGCCGGAGAAGTCGAGCTCGCTCCCCATGGGCGCTGGGCCGCGGGGACCGTTCAGCAGGTCGAACCACAGGAGGATGCGCGGCCCACTCGTGCCGTAGACCTCGCGTCGCTGGAGCGCCTGCCATATGGCTTCGCGGCTGCGTCCCTCGCTGTGCAGCGCGACCAGACCGCCGGTGTAGAAGAAGCTGGCCACGCGCTCGGTGTCGCGGTCGGTGAGACCCGGGCGGATCTCGACGATCTGGGGAGCCCGGGGGTCCGCGTCGGATTCCGAGCGCACGAGGCTCTCGTAGAAGGCGGAGCGCACGCCGGTGGCTTCGGTCATCTCGCGCCGGGCGTACTGCTTGTAGCCCGTTCCGGGGCGCGCCTTGTGGTTGTCGCTCGAGGCGATGAAGCCGAAGCGGAAGCGCAGCGGGTCTTCCGGGGACGTTCCCTCCGCGGGCCTGGCGAGCGCCATGGCGTACTGGACGGTCTCGCGCGGGCGCAGGCTGAAGGAGGGCTTGAAGCAGTCGCGACACTGATCGCAGTCGAGCCAGTCCTCGGCGCGCGTGTCCGGGAAGACGAGGTGGTGCGACACGTTCGCGGCCAGCGCTCGCTGCCGCGCCTCCTCGACCCGCTCCTCGCACTCGGCGGGCTCCAGGTCCCCGCAGCGCTCGCGCATGATCTCGCCGGCTCGCCAGCAACAGGGCAGGAAGTCCTCGCTGGGCTCCGGGCAGACGAGGCCGCCCGTTTCGTCCTGCTGGACGGCGCGCCAGCTCCGGTACTCCTCGGAGTTGCCGTGACCCGACATGATCTCGACCAGCTTCTGGCGCTCGGGATCGTGCATGGCGCGGGTGAGATGCTTGTCGATCGACGTTCCCGGCGGCGTGTAGGCACCCCACGCGGTGCCGTGGGGAATCACGAGCGCGGGGAAGCCCCACTGGTCGAGCTTCTCGAAGAGGAGGTCCGGAGTCGGGGCCGCCTCCATGCAGTCGTCCGGCAGCTCGCGGACATCGACGCCGACCGGGCAGCGCGGCAGCTCGGCCAGCTCCTCGATCAGCCACACGAAGTCGGCGTACTCGCCCCAGCCGAGCGGATCCAGCCAGCGCAGGCCGGACACGGGGCCGAAGCCCGAGACGAGACCGCCTTCGCCCTCCACCGAGCCGATGGGACGGGCGGGCAGCTCGTCCTCGGCGGTGCCCGGGAAGATCACGTTCTTGTGGCCGTAGTGGGTCTCGGGCGAGAGACCCACCTGGGTCCACTCGAAGCCCGTGAAGGCGACCAGATCCGGGTCGGCCGGATCTCCGGCGGCCGCGTTGCACTGGCGGATGCTCTCCTTCTCCGCCGCCCAGTGGGCCGGGGTCAGGCTCTCGGCGTGATCGGTGAGTGCGTAGAAGTCGAGCGCCGAGCAGTAGCGTGCGAAGTCGCAGGCGTCCGCCGGCGGATGGGCTCCCTCGCCGCCCACCACGGGCAGGGAGTAGAGGAAGGCGTCGAAGGACCAGGTGGTGTGGACGTGCAGGTCTCCGAAGAGGATCGTCCGGCTCGCCGGGCCCGCGGCGGAGCGCGTGGAGAGGGACTGGCGCGCGCTCTCCTGACGGGCGGCGACCGCCTCGAGGGCTTCGGTCGGGCGGCGCGCGCCCTCGATCTCGCCCGCCGTCCGATCGCCGCCGCACGCGGAGGCGACGAGCAGGAGCAGGAGGAGGCCGGGGCGGGCCTTCGAGCACATGCACGCAGCATCGGCGAGCCCCTCGTGGGCGTCAACCGGCCGCGCCCGCGTACTACACTCCCCGCATTCCCCTGGAGGAGGAGGACCATGGTGAAGCTCGCGATCCTCGTGGCCGTGCTGCTCTCGATTGCGCCCGAAGCGCTCGCCCAGGCGTTCCAGCTCGATCCCGACATGCGCGATCAGGTGACGTTCGGCGTGACGCGAACGACGATCGTCGAGAACGACGAGATGAAGGTCGTCCTGTCCGCGACCCACGACGACCTCTCGGCCGCGGTGGCGGCCGACACCGTGAACAGGACGATGCGGGCCGCCATCGAGCGCACACGCGGCGTGGAGGATGTCCGCTTCCGCACCGGCTCCTACAGCACCCACCGCGTCCATCCTCAGCCCTCCCCGCCCTCGCGGCCGCGTGAGCCGCGCTGGCGCGTGGAGCAGCAGCTGGTCCTGACATCCTCGGACTTCGACGCCCTGCGCTCGCTGACGAGCGAGCTGCAGCCCTCCCTCAACCTGGTCTCGGTCGGCTTCACCCTCTCGCAGGAGCGCCGGATCGCCGCGGAGCGTGGCCAATCCGATGCGGCGCTGGTCGGCTTCCGCGAGGAGGCAGAGCGCATCCGCGAGAAGCTGGGCTTCGCGGGCTACGAGATCGTGCAGCTTCGCCTCTCACACGGCGGTCCGCGACCCCTGCGGCGGCACGCCCCCGTCCAGATGGCCGCCGAGGCCATGAGCATGGACACCGCACCGGTGGTCCTCGAGGGTGGCTCGAGCCCGGTCCACGGGCACGTGGAGGCCCGCATCCAGCTGCTTCGCTAGCGGTCCGGCATCCAGCTGCTTCGCTAGCGGGCAGGCATCCAGCTGCTTCGCCAGCGGGCCGGGACCCGGGCGGCTTCGCGCGGGGCCGTGGCTCCAGCCCACGGCAGGGAATTGGCCCTGGCCCCGCGGCGCGGCCCGGGTCACCCTGGCCGCGCGCGCTCCGGGAGTCGTCATGAAGCTCTACACGGGTCCGATCAGTCTGTTCAGTGCCAAGGTCCGCATCGCGATCGCCGAGAAGGGGATCGAGGTCGACGAGGTGAGCGTCGGCTGGACGCCCGAGAGGCGCTACGAGCCGCATCATCCCGAAGTGGTGAAGCTGAACCCACGGCGGCAGGTCCCCGTGCTGGTCGATGGAGAGACGGTCGTCTGCGACTCGACGGTGATCCTGGAGTACCTGGAGGAGGTCCACCCGGATCCCCCGCTCTTCCCGGAGACCCCCGCCGGTCGGGCCCGTGCCCGGGGATTCGAGACTTTCGCCGATCAGGCCGTCTTCCCGGCGATCTGGGACCTGGTCGAGGAGGTCTTCTACCCGGAGCCGCCCGGGGGACGCGATCCGTCCCGCGCCGACGCGGCCCGGGAGCGCCTTTCGGCCCTGCACCGCGAGCTCGACGAGGCCCTCGTCGGGCGCGGCTACCTCTGCGACGCGTTCGGGGTCGGCGACATCGCCTGCTTCGTGATGCTCTCGGCCGGGCTCACCCTCGGGTCCGTTCCGGACGAGGCTCTCGTGAACCTGCACGGCTGGCTCGCGCGCTGCGGCGCGCGCCCCGCCATGCGCGATGAGCTGGCGGGAATGCAGGCCTTCGTGGCCTCGATCCCGCCGGCCGCCTGAGCGCCGGCCGGATCACGTCCCGAGGAGATCCGTCGTGAGGGGCGGCCAGGTCGGGACGGGAAGCGGCGGGGCCGGGCGCACGCTGCTGCGCTCGATCTGCGCGAGGCGGGGAACGCCCAACAGGGTCATGTCGCGCTCGAGCTCGCTGCGCAGGATCTGGAGCGCGCGTCGCACGCCCGCCTCGCCTCCGGCGGCGAGGCCGTAGAGGTAGGGACGTCCGATGAAGACCCCCTTCGCGCCCAGCGCGAGGGCCTTGAGGACATCTCCCCCATGGCGGACTCCCGAGTCGATCAGCACCTCCAGTCGGTCGCCCACCGCGTCGACGACGTCCGGCAGCATGTCGACGGGGGCGGGCAGCGCGTCCATCTGGCGCCCGCCGTGATTGCTGAGGATGACGGCGTCGACACCGCGCTCGGCCGCCAGCGCCGCGTCCGCCGGCGAGAGGATCCCCTTCAGGGCGAAGGGTCCTCCCCAGCGGTCGCGGATGCGCAGGGCGAGGTCCCAGCTCAGCCGGTCCGCGTCCTCCCACTGGATCTTCTTGGCGTCCCCGGCGCCTACATCGAGGTTGGCCAGCTTCAGCGGGCCGCCGCGAGCCAGTCCCAGCACCCAGCGCGGGTGCGCCAGGATGCTGAGAAGTCCCCGCGGCGTGACTCCGCCGTGGTCGAATCCGCTGCGCAGGTCGCGCAGCTTGTTGGGAGCCGCGGCGCTGTCCACCGTGAGGCAGAGGGCGTCGTAGCCGGCCGCCTTGGCCCGGTCGATCAGGGTCAGGCTGCGTTCGAGTCCCCCGTTGATGTAGAGCTGGAACATCTTCGGACCGGGACAGACTTCCGCCACCTGCTCGATCGTGAACGAGCCGAAGGTGCCCAGGGAGTAGAGCGTTCCGGTGCCGGTCGCGGCCCGCGCCACCGCCAGCTCGCCGTGGCCGTGGTACAGGCGCGACATCCCGGTGGGTGCCAGCATGACGGGCCACGAGAGGTCGCGTCCGAAGACGCGCGCGGAGAGGTCGCGCTCGCCGACGTCGGCCAGCGATCTGGGGACCAGGGCCCAGCGCGAGAACGCCGCCACGTTGTTGTGGATGCTCCACTCGCGGCCCGCGCCGCCTTCCAGGAACTCGCGGATCGGCCAGGGCAGCCGGCGGCGCGCGATCCGTTGGAGATCGGCGATGGAGTGGCAGCGCTCCAGCTTCATCTCGGGCCTCCGGTGTCACAGGGTACCGCCGCGGCCGGATTTCGGGTCGGGCCAGCCGCGGCCGCCGCCGCGCATCAGAAATCGATGAAGGCGTGGAGGCCGAGGGCCACCGCGTCTCGGCGGCTCAGGTGGGGATCGAAGAAGATCTGCAGGCTGGGCTGAATCTGCAGCCAGTCGGCCAGCCGGGCGCGCCAGGTGAGCTCGAAGAAGAGCTGCTCGTCGCTGACGTCCTGGCCCCGTGCTGCGATCGCGTCGACGTACTCGCGGCTGAACTGCGTCCAGACCACGGCGGCGCCCAGGGCGTCCCGCTCGCGGCCGACGACTCCCTGCCAGCGCAGCCCCGCGTCGACGTACCAGTGCAGCAGCGATCGGTCCGTGCGCGGGCCATGGATGGCGCGGACGAAGCCGCCGAGCTTCGCCGCGCCCTGCGAGTCGGCGATCAGGGCCTGGTCGACGACGGCGTAGAAGACCTGGTTCTCGTCGATGGTCGCGTCGACGGCCGGCGTGCGGGCATTGGAGAAGCCCGCGCCCAGAGTGAACGCCGCGGGCAGGCCGAAGCGGTGGTGCTCGAAGGTCACGTCGGCGAAGACGGTCGCGCCGTTGTCGAATCCCCAGTCGAAGCCGATGTTGTCCGGCTCGTCACGGCCCGGATCGGCCGTGTATACGGCGACTCGCCCGCGCCAGTGGCCCCCGGATCGCAACGTCACCACGGCCCCAGGGACGGCGAGAGGGTAGAAGGGCTGGGTCGGGTCCGCGCGTCCCGCGGAGAAGGTCCCGAGGTTGGCGTTGCGGAACACCTCTGAGTACTCCGAGACGAAGAAGTCCCGGTCCGCCACGATCTGGCCGATCTTCACCTCGACTCGGCCCCGTGCCAGCGACTGCTCGAGGAAGATCTCGAAGAAGCGCAGCGAGTGTCTCGCCTCGTAGCCGCTCAAGGCACTGGCGGGAAACTGCCCGACGAGGTCCGTCGACGGCTGTCCTCCGTGGTACGAGATCCAGTCGATGTGGAAGCGGCCTCCCTTCCAGTCGAGCATCTCTTCGAGGTCGAGATCGGCGCCCCAGTTCGCGAAGCCCTCGTAGCGGACGCCTGTGGCAAAGCCGCCGTGGAGGTTCGCCCAGGCCCCCGTCAGGTAGCGGCCGAACAGGTCTACGCCCCTCTCCTCGAGCCGCGTGCGCACGCCACCCCAGTCCCCGGTCAGCCGCGGTCGTTCCAGCAGGCCGCCCCCGGCGGACTGGGCCGCCGAGGGGAAGAGCGCCAGCAGTGCCCCCGCGACGGCGCCGACCATGCGTCTCGCCGTCGAAGGGGAGGCCATGTGGTCCGCGCGAGCCACGCCGTGTGGCTTCAACCGTGGAAGTGGCCTGCGGCGAGGCCGGTCGGGTCGGGATCGGCTCCGCCGGCGCGGTGGATGAGGACGAGGTTCCGGGTGTAGAGGAGCGGTCCGGGGCCGAACGCGACGAGCATCACCCAGTCGCGATGCCATGCCGCGTAGAAGAGGAGCAGGCCGGATCCGACCAGGGAGACGATCCAGAAGAGCTTGCCGAGGCCCGGGGTCCCGCTGCGTTCGGAGATCCACCACTGGACGGGGAAGCGGGCCATCCAGAGCAGCCAGCCGGCGAAGCCGACGCTGGTGACCAGGATCGGTCCGCTCAGTGGCTTGCGCAGTGCGGCCCACACGGCCGCGGCGGCGATCGGCACGGCGAGAGCCGAGAGGATCGCGAGGCTCTCGCGGCTGCGCAGCGTCAGCATGCGCGCGTAGATGAAGGCGCCGGGGAGGACCGCCAGCAGGAACACCGTGTTTCCGGCCAGCGCCGCGTAGACCCCGACGCAGGCCGAGGCCAGCAGGCTCAAGTGCCAGAACGCGCGCGGCACCACGCTGCGGCCGGCACGCTCGGAGGCGATCCACTGCAGCAGCATGCGGGCTGCGAAGATCGCCTGCCCCGTGAGGCCCAGTGCGAGGAGAGCGCCCTCACTCATCGGATCTCGAGATCCTCCTCGGGCGGTGCGAGCCGGCGTCGCAGGAGCCAGCCCGTCCCGATGAGATCATAGACCCCCCGCAGCGCGCGACCGAGGTTGTCGTAGTGGGTGTGGCCGAACTGCCGGGGGCGGTGGGAGACGGGGACCTCCACCACCCGGAAGCCCTCTGCACTGGCGAGCACCGGAACGAAGCGATGGAAGCCCTCGAAGCGGGGGATGCGCTCCACCACCGGACGGCGCCAGGCCCGGTGGCCGCAGCCCGTGTCGCGGTGCGCCACACCCAGCGCGCCGCGCAGCGCCAGGTTGGCCACGCGGGATCCGATCCGCTTGGCCAGGGTGTCGCGACGCCCCTGACGCACCCCGCAGGCGAGGTCCGCGCCCTCCAGGGCCTTCAGCAGGGCCGGCGTGTCGCCGGGCACGTTCTGGAGATCGGCGTCGAGGGTGACCACGATCTCGCCGCGGCTGGCGTCGAGGCCCCGGGACAGGGCCGTCGACTGGCCGCTCTGCGCCGGCAGGCGCAGGGCCCGAAGGTCGCTCGAAGCCCGGATCTCGCGGCGCAGCCAGGCCTCGGTCCCGTCGCTCGATGCGTCGTCGACGATCACCACCTCGTAGTCGCCACCGAGCGCGGCGGCCACCGAGCGGATCTCGCGCAGCAGCACGGGGAGCGACTCCGCCTCGTCGTGGGCGGGGAGGACGAACGAGATCTTCGGATGGTCTGTCATCCCGATACCTCGGCTACGGCCAGCCGGTACAGGCCGCGGTCTCCCTGCTCTGCACGGAGGGTACCGTGCAGTCCGAGTCGTTCGAAGCGGGCGGGCCAGCGGTCGCGCTCGCCGACGGCGTACACCACGATGCCGTCCCGGACCCAGCTCGCGAGCTCGGTCTCCTCGATCACGCGCCTCTCGTACTCCTTGAACGAGAAGTGGAGCTTGGAGTCCTCGGCGTCTCGTACCAGCCATGCGGGCTGGTTCAGATAGAAGTTGAGCGAGCACACGTGGGCGAACTCGCTGCGTTCGTCGCTCACGATGCGGGCGTCTGCCGGCGCCTCGGCGCGGTAGGCCAGGGCCGCGAAGTGCATGGACTCGTCGTGGGCGCGGGTCTCGAACATCTGCTGGAAGAGGGCGAAGAAGACCATCATGTAGGCCCCCACCCCGGCCAGTGCCAGCCGTTGACGCCCGGCGAGGGCGGCCGCGCCGATCGCCGCGCTACCGACGGCCGCCACCGGGACGAAGCGCCCGGCCAGGTCGCCGGGGGACGGGGGCAGCGACCAGACATCGAGGAGTCCGGCGGCGAGGATCGCGAGGGCGATGGCTGCCGTTCCGAGCCAGGGCAGTGCCAGCCAGCGCGACGCCCGTCCGCTCTCGATGGCCTCGTTCCAGAGCCAGGCCACCAGGAGGCACCAGCCCGGGAAGATCTGCAGGGCGTAGTAGTCGCCCTTGCTGCGGGCCAGGGAGAAGAACACCAGCGGGAAGGCCGACCAGACCAGCGCCAGCACCAGCGCGGCGGCTCGCCCGGCAGCCCGGCCTGTCCGCAGCTCCTGCCCGGGGGCTCGGCCTGTCCGCAGCTCCTGCCCGGCAGCCCGGCCCGTCCGCAGCTCCTGCCCAGCTCGGGCGAGGGCGTGGGGCAGGTGGAGGATCCACGGAAAGAAGTGGCCCACGGTCATGATCAGGAAGGTGGAGGTGGGGAAGAGGGCCTCGTTGGGTGTGCGCTTCCCGAGCACGCGGTAGATCTGCTCGTGCACGACCGTGTACCAGAGGAAGTCGTCGTGGCGGAAGGCCATCACCAGCGGCCACGGCAGGGCCAGGAGCGCGAACACGCCGAAGGCCCGGACGTCCCAGAGGAGGTGGCGCCGGCCCCACTGACCGCTCAGCGCCAGCCACAGGAACACGGTCGCCAGCGGCCAGAGGATCCCCATGGGCCCCTTCAGGAGGAAGCCCAGGGCCATTCCCGCGTACGCGACGAAGAGCCAGCGCTGCTCCTCGAGGCCCCGGACGAAGCCGTAGAGGGCCGTTCCCATGAAGAGCACCAGGTAGAACTCCAGGCCCGTGTCGCGGCTGAAGATGAAGACCAGAGCGGTCGTGAGCCAGATGAAGGCGGCCAGGAACCCGGTGCGCCTCCCGAAGAGATAGGTGCCGAAGGCGCCGATCAGTCCGCCCACGGCCAGGCCGGCCAGCGTTCCGGGCAGCCGTGCCGTGAACTCGTCGACGCCGAAGAGCCCGTAGACGGCCGCCCCGATCCAGAAGCCGAGAGGCGGCTTGCTCAGGTAGCGGACGTAGTCGTAGTGCGGCGTCAGCCAGTCGCCCAGGACCAGCATCTCCCGCGGCGCCTCGGCGTACTTCGACTCCGCGTCCGTGATGGGCGCGTTGCCGAGTGCGATCAGGTAGACGACCGACGCGGTGCCGAACAGCGCGATCCAGGCAGCGATGCTCCGCCCCTGCGGACCCCGATCCAAGAACGACCCTCCAGCGCGGAGTCTAACGGTCTCTCGCCGTCGATCACGTCCCGGCGCGTCGCTCCACGATGCTCAGTCGATGCACTCGGGGTCGTCTTCGACGCCCGCCCTGCTGGTTCCGAAGACGTTCTTCTTCCACTTGTTGCCGGAGCAGTCCGCGTTCTCGTCCAGCGCATCGGTGCCGTTCCCGAGCAGCACGTTCTTCTGGATGCCGTCGTTGTCGCGGTTCGTGCGCATCCCGGCGTAGGGGTGGGCCGAGGCCCGGTTGGACTTGAGCTGGTTCGGCGTGTCCGGAGCGTTGTCGGCGCGCGAGTCGAACCCGGAGTCCTGGTCGTCGGTCCCGTTCCGGACGGCGACGCTCTTCTCAACCTTGTTGCCGCCCGTGAGCAGCTCCACGCCGTCGTCCTCGTTCCAGACGAAGGCGCCGAAGCTGATCCGGTTGGAGGTGGCGTCCTCGTCGCTCACGAGAAGCCCCTCCTGCGTGTTTCCGCCGCCGGTGATGCGCTTGAGCTGGTTCTTGCTCGTATCGATCTCGAAGCCCTGGCCTTCGTTCTCGAGCCCGACGCTCTCTTCGACCTTGTTGCCCGAGCCGTCCAGCTCGACCCCATCCCCGCCGTTCTGGTTGCCCGAGAAGCGGACGATGCGGTTCTTGTCGCTGAAGACCCGCGTCCCGTCGTTGTCGTTGCCCTCGGAGGCGAAGCCGTCGACCCGGTGCTTGCCGTCTCCGCGGATCTCCAGCCCGTCGTTGCAGTCCGTCACGCCCCCGTTCAGCAGCTTGACTCCCTTGCCCTCGAGGACGATCCCGTCGGGGCGGTCCGATGGATCGCACCTCACGCGGAACCCGGCCATGTCCACGGTCGCCGGCCCCACGATGGTGAGGGCGGGATTCGTGCTCGAATCGCAGAGCTCGATGTCGTCGCCCAGGGTGACCTTGGCCTTGGGGCCGATGATCTCGCCGCAGGCGAAGGTGTCGTTGCCCCGCTTCGTCGGGATGCACTCGGGATCGTCCTGCCCGTCCGCGTCGGTCGAGCCGAAGCGGTTCTTCTGCCAGCGGTTCGTACCGCAGGCTGCGTTGTCGTCCGTGGCATCTCCGCTCCCGTGTCCGAAGGAACGGCTCTGCTTCACCGTGTTGCCGTCGGCGTCGCTGGTCAGCAGGATGCCGCCGGGATCGTTGTCGAGGACCGTCAGCTTCGACAGCCGGTTGTCGTCCCCGTCCACCTCGATGCCCGTGTCGCCCGAGCCTCCGTTGCCGTTGCCGCTGGAGAGTACCTTGTCGATCTTGTTCTCGTCGCCGTCCACGTCGACCCCGTCGTCCCCGTTCAGCACGAAGCGGCCGTCCTTGAGCTGGTTGCCGTCGCCGAGAATGGCGATGCCGTCCTCGTCATTCGCGGCTCCGAGGATCCGGGAGAGGCGGTTCCCGTCGCCTCCGATCTCGAAGCCCTCGCCGCCGTTGGTGACCGCCTCCGCGTCCTCGATCCGATTCCCGTCGCCGTCCACGTCGAAGCCGTCGTCGTTCGAGGTCGTCGAGGTCACCCGCTTCAGTCTGGATTTGTCGCTGTTGATCGCGACCCCGTCCGTGTCGCTCCGCGTGACGGCGAAGTTCTCGATCGTGTGGCCCCCGTCTCCGCCCGTGAGGTCGAGGCCGGTGATGCAGCCGTCGGCGCTGCCGTTCCTCACCTTGGCCTTCTTGCCCTCCACCAGCACTCCGTTGGGGCGGTCGCCGAGGTCGCAGAGCACCCGGAAGCCGGCCATGTCCAGGGTGACCGGGCCGACCACGCGGAGGGCGGGAGAGGTGGCCGAGGTGCAGGGGCCCACGTCGCTCTCGAGCACGACCTTGCCGCCGGGCCCGATCTGTTCACCGCAGGCGGCTGCGTGGGCGGGCTCGCCGAACGAGAGCGCCGCCTGGCCGAGGATGAGGAACGAGGCCAATCGAAGCGTCGGATACGCCATCACGAGTCCTCCAGGTCGACTCGAGAGAGGCTACAGGAAACGTGAGGGCCCGGGTGTCGCGAATCGGACTCGCTCCGGCTCGGCGGTCCGGGAGCGCGGAGCTGCGTGGGCTCGGCGGTCCGGGGGCGCTGAGCCGCCGGCGGCAGGCCCGCGATCAGTCGATGCAGGGCGGGTCGGAGGCGCCGTCCGCGGCGCTCGTCCCGAAGACGTTCTTCTTCCAGGCGTTTCCGGCGCACGTGGCATCGTCGTCGGCGGCATCCACGCCGTTCCCCAGGGCGGTGCTCTTCTGGATCTTGTCGTTGTGGCCGCCGCTGCGCACCCCGAAGCCGGGGTTGTCCCAGGCGCGGTTGCTCTTGAGCTGGTTGCCCTTGGCGTCCAGGGTGTCGTTGCGCGAATCGAAGCCCGCATCCGACCCGAGGTCCTGGCCGTTGCGGCTCGCGATGCTGCGGTCGATCTTGTTGCCCCCGGTGATCAGCTCGACGCCGTCTCCGTCGTTCCCGAGGAAGGCCGACCTGCTGATCCTGTTGTCGCGTCCGGCGCCCACGAGCAGGCCCTCCGCGGCGTTGTCGACCGCGTTCACGTTCCGGATCCGGTTCTTGTCGCCGTCGGACTCGATCCCCTGCTCTCCGTTGCCGATGACGGTGGCACCGTCGATCTTGTTGGAGCTTCCGTCCAGGTCGATCCCGTCGGCCCCGTTGTGGTTTCCGGCGACCCGGACGAGCCGATTGCGGTCGCTGTCGACGAGGAATCCGTCGCCATCGTTGTCCAGGGAGACGACGAGCTCGATCACGTGGCTCCCCTCTCCTTCGACGCGCAGGCCGATGCCGCAGCCGCTGACGACCCCGTTGCGCAGCTTCACGCCCTTGCCCTGGATCCGGATTCCGTGGTCGGGGGGATCGCCGTCGTCGCAGGCGAGCCGGAACCCGGCCATGTCCACGGTCGCCGGCCCCACGATGGTGAGCGCCGGGTCGGCGGATCCCTTGGCGCAGGGGCCGATGTCGGCGCCGAGCTCGATCTTGCTCTTGGGCGCGATCGTGTCCCCGCAGGCCACGACGTCCGGTCCTGTCTCGCGGGGGATGCACGAGTGGCCGGGCAGACCGTCCGCCTCGGTGGTGCCGACGCGGTTCTTTCCCCAGGTGTTGAGGCCGCAGTTGGTCTCCTCGTCCTCGGCGTCGGTGTCGGTGTTCCCCAGGGAGGCGTTTCCCTTGACTACCGTTGCGGACGTCTGGTCGGTGAGGAGGATGCCGACGGGGTCGTTGCCGATGACCACGTTGCCGACTACGTCGCTGATCGAACCCGTCACGTCGATACCGGCGTCGGTCGCGGTGACGTCGTCGCCGTCGCCGTTTCCGACCACGACGTTCCGGCTCACCACGCCGAAGCTCGCTGCCAGGCCGACTCCGTCCTCGAGGTTGCCGGTGAAGCGGCTGTCCTTCACCTTGGCGAAGCCTCCGGCCAGCCCGACCCCGTCCAGGTGATTGCCGCTCGCCGTCACCCGGGTCAACGTGTTCATGCTGCCCGGTACCCAGAACCCGTTGCCCATGTTGTCGAGGGCCTCCGAGTCCTGGACGCGGTTGATGTTGCCCTCGACGGTGATCCCGCTGCCCATGCTGCCGGTCGCCGCGACCCGCCGCAGCTTCGTGTGGTTGCTGCGCACCACGATGCCGTCGCCGGTGCTGCGGGTCGCCACGAAGTCCTCGATCCGGTGGCCCTCGACGCCCTCGACCAGCAGCCCGTGGGCGCAGCCGTCGGCGCCCCCGCCGAAGACCTTCGCCTTGCTCCCCTCCACCAGGATCCCGACCGCGGTGTCGGCCGTATCGCAGAGGATGCGAAAGCCCGCCATGTCCAGGCTGACGGGGCCCACCACGCGCAGTGCCGGATCGGTCGCCGAGGTGCAGGGCCCGATGTCGGCGTCCAGCGCGAACTTGCCCTTGGGCCCGATCTCGTCGCCGCACTCCAGCGCCTGCGTCGCGGGCGCCGCCGCGACGAGGGTCAGGGCGACGAGCCATCCGGATCCGAGCCTGGGCAGCGACCGCATGAGAACCTCCGCTGGGCCCCACCCTATCGAAATTTCCGCCGCGGGCGCGGGCCGGGCGGGTCGCCGCTCGCGACGTTCGGCGGGCCGCGCCGAGCATCTCGCGCAGGGCTCCAACCAGCCGTGATATCAGGCAAATCCGAGATCCGGCGGCCAGGCCGCAGCTGGGGCCTGCCAGCCGGACCCGAGCCTCCGCATCTTCGTGAGTGCCGCCCGGGTGGGACCAGGTGACGCCGGATCAGGGGGTGTGGCGCAGGTCGAAGCGGACCTGGCGCGCGCCGAGGGTCGGCTCGCCTGGCGCCCAGCAGCGCGAGGGCGAGGGGCAGGGAACCGCCGCTTCCCCGGGAAGGGCCTCCAGGGCCCGGATCCGCGCCGCCTCGGGCCCGGCGTCGTGTAGCCCCCGTTCGTCGCGGGCTGCCGGGCGCGCGGCGAAGTCGGGGCTCCCCGAACGCGTGAGGGCGGGCAGTCCGATCGCCAGACCGACGCTGACGGCCAGCCCCGTCGCGGCCTTGCCTGCGTCCTTCGCGACCAGGACGCCCGTGTCGCGCAGGCTGCGGTGTCCGAGCCGGAAGACCAGCGCCAGCTCGCGGCCCGCCAGGAGACCGAGGAACACCCAGGTCGTGCTCATCGGGACGTTGTTGAGCTGCTTGAAGTAGAGAAGGATGAAGCCGTAGATGAAGTCGATGATCGTCGCCGAGCGGATGTCGGTCGTATTGGTCTTGGACGTGATGATCCCCTGGATCGGACCGCCGCGCCGATAGAAGATCCAGGCGTGCAGAGCCAGCATGAGCAGCACCGAGACGGCCAGCAGCGAGGCACTCACCGCGCGCGGCAGGTACACGAAGATGTTCGCCAGGTCCTGGATCAGCCACTGGCTCCACAGGAAGGCGGTCGCGAGCCACTGGAGCGCGATCCAGCGCCCCGAGGGCGGCCGGTCGGCCGTGGCCAGGAAGCGTTTCTCGAGGATCCTCGAGACGACCAGGTAGACGACCAGGGCCACCAGCATCGCCAGGAAGTACCCGGACAGGGACTTGACCAGCATCTTCCCCAGGTTCGTGGGCGCGAAGACGGTCAATACCAGGAAGGTGGTGCTGACGGGGACGCCGAAGCGCGTCAGCAGCAGGATGAAGAAGGGAGGGATGGCGTGGATCCAGGTGATTCCGCCCTCCGGCTCCGGGAACTTGTCGAGCCGGCCGTAGGTGACGTCGCCGTAGTTCGCCACCCAGCCGTAGACCAGGACGGCGGTGAGGATCGAGCAGGCGTAGAGCCAGAGGATCCACCAGGGGCGGTGGGAGTTGGAGCTCAGGAAGGTGCCGAGGGTCTGGATCGCGTCGTTGGCGACGATCGAGTACGCGGCCAGGACGAAGCCCAGGAACATGAAGAGCTCTGCCGGGCTCATGCTCAGTCCCTCTGCCACCAGCGCCGCTCGTAGGACGGCTCGAGCTTGCGCAGCTGCCTGGCGATCGACTTGCGGGGCAGCGGGATGAAGCCCTCGTCCTGGAGGATGCGCTGCCCGTCCTCCGCGAGGGCGAACTCGAGGAACGCCTCGACCAGGGGAGGGAGCGCTTCGCCCGGCCGCTTGCGGACGTAGACGTAGAGGTCACGGGAGAGGGGATAGCGGCCGTCGATCACGTAGGCGTAGCGACGCTGGGGATCCGGGTGGTCGCGGTTGCGCGGGACGTAGTACGAGTAGTAGGGGCTGTGCTGGTCGTCGTTCCGCGCGATGCCGAGGGCCCGCACCTGCGCGTTCCGGAAGCCGATCCCGGCGTATCCGATGGCGTTCACCGAGCCGCCCACGGCCGCGACCACGCTCGCGGAGTCCGCCAGCTCCTCGACGCGCCGGTTGAACTCGCCGCCGCAGAGCGCCTGCTCCCGGAAGTGGACCTGGGTGCCGGAGAGGTCGTTGCGCCCGAAGGCGACGATGGGCCGCTCGGCGAGCGAGCCGAAGAGGAGTGAGCCCCAGTGGCCGATGGCCTCGCCCCCGCACTCGCGCGTGCGTGAGAAGATCCCGTCCAGCTGCGGAATCGAGATGCCGCGCAGGGGATTGTCACGGTGCACGTACACGGCCATGGCGTCGAGGCCCACGCGCAGATGGACGGGTCGGGTACCCAGCGCCTCTTCGTACGCGTCTTCCTCCTCTTCGGTCAGCTTCCGGCTCATCGGGGCCAGGCTGCTCTCGCCGCCGATCAGGGCTGCGGGTGCGGTAGCCGAGCCGCGGCTCTCGCTGCGGAATTCGACGCCGGGATGTCGCTTCTCGAACTCCTCGCCCCAGCGGGCGAGCACGCCCCCCAGCGTGTTGGAGCCGACGCTGACCAACGGGCCGGAGAGCGCCTGCGCGGCCTGAGCGCGCGCGACGGCGGGATGCAGGGCCGCGGCGAGAGCGACACCGGCTGCGAGGCACAGCCACCCCAGGGCGAGACGGGCGCTCGGCGCGCGTTCCGTCGACGCAGGCATTCGCTCAGCCATCCCCCCAGATCCGCGCGCTGGCGCGCCCGGGCTCGGTGCGAACTCTACCCCGAGATCCGCTCGGGCGTCGAACCTCTTCTGACGGGGCTCGGTCGCGCGTCGCCGCGCCGTCTCGCATGCCCCCCGCAACGAGCGGAGCCCCCGGCCTCGAGGCCGGGGGCTCCTGGCGCGTGGCGTCGGCAGCTCCCGTGTCAGGGAACGTCGAGGCGGATGACCCGGGGACCGGCCGGCGGGTCGGGGATCGACACCACCCCTCCCAGGGCCTGCTGGATGTACTCCTCCAGGATCTGCTGCTCGCCGGTCGTCGTCGCGGCGAGGCGCGGGGCGATGGCGAAGGCAGCGTAGCCGTCGCCCCCCGTGGCCGTGAAGGAGTTGGTGGCCAGCACGAAGGTCCGCGTCAGGTCACCCTGGGCGACGCCAGCGTCCACGACCAGATCGCTCGTACCGTCGGAGCGGTGCACCAGCAGCCGCTTCACGCGGGAGGGTACCAGCACGCTCGTCAGTCCCTCGAGACCGGGCTCCGACGCGTCGTACTCGAGCTCCATCCCGGCGATCTGCGGGAAGCGCCCGTCTGCCGCGGGCACCCGGCTCACGGAGTTCTCCAGCGTGGCGATCAGCTGGTCGGCCGTGAGCTCGAGGACCGTCAGGTCGTTGTCGAAGGCCAGCGCGGCCTGGATCGTCAGCCGGATGATCGCAGGACCCTCGATGTCGTCGCGGATGCCACCCCCGTTCTTGAGGGCCACGTCCACGCCGAGCGCCGGGAACTCCTGCTGCGTGAACCAGACCGTGGAGTCGGCGGCGAGGCGGCCGAGGTTGGTCTCGCGGCTGCGCACATCGGCGCGGGTCCCGTTCAGCGGGAAGTCGGTGGCACCCACGACCGCGAAGGCGTTCTGGATGGTCGGGGTCGCCTGGATCTCCTGCAGGGTCCGGACGACCTCCGTCCGGGGCGCCACCGCGCCTGCGCCGACCAGGTCGGCCAGGGCCTGCTGGCCGGCCTCGTCCGTCGCCACCGGACCGCTCGAGTTCTCCCGGAAGCCTCTCACCCGGCCCCGGCGGTCGAACTCGACGATCAGGTTGCCGACGTAGCGGTAGAGCTGCTCGACGTTCACCACCAGGACGGTGTTGCCGTCGCGGTCCTCGCGCACCGTGGGGTAGTCCGCCTCGGCGACGTCGCCGGGACGCAGCAGGCTGAAGGGGCCGTTCGGCACCGGCGAGGCCATGAAGCCCGTGGACCCGGCGGCCACGATGACGTCGACGCCGCTGAGGAGCGAGGCGGAGAGCGGATCGGCCGTGAAGTCCTGAGCGTGGTCCAGCAGGACGATGCGGTCGATGCCCCGCTCCTGGAGCAGGGCCACCTGCTCGAGCACCTGATCGACGGCCGAGACCAGCGGCTGGTTGGTCTCCGGGTCGCGACCGCCCACGAAGTCGAGGCCCGGAAGCGTGGTATCCGGATCCTCGATCACGTTGAAGAAGTCGGCGGGGGCCCGACCGATGAGGCCCACCCGCTGCAGGCCTGCGCGGAGCCAGCAGCTCTTCACCACCTTGCCCCGGGCCCGGGCGCAGCGGCGCGCGTCGCGGCCCTCGCGGATCGGCGGGGTGTCTTCCTGGAGCTCGACGTTGCTGAAGTCCAGGTTCACGGCAATGAAGGGGAAGTGGGCCGAGTCGAGCATGGTGGCGAACTCGTCGATGCCGCCGTCGAACTCGTGATTCCCCATTCCGTTGGCCGTCACGAAGTTGGCGTTGAACATGGCGATGTCGGCCAGCCCCGGGGACGCCAGCCCGGGAACCTCCGAGGAGGCCTGGTAGAAGGGTCCCGGGATGCTGATGTCACCGGCCAGGAGGTGGAGCGACGGGACGCACCGGACCAGCCCGAAGCGCTGCAGTCCGCGCACGATCGCCGAGTAGCCGAGCGCCTTCTCCTCGAGGGTGTTCGGGTCCTGGAACGAGGACTCGTTGTCGGAGCTGTGGACGATCTGGAGCGTTCGACTGGCGTTGTGGATGCACTTGAACAGATCGGCCAGGCTGCCCTTTCGGCCGGTGGCGTGCGCCGGGGTCGGTGCCATCGCCGTGACGAGAAGAACCAGGGCGCTGCCGAGGAGCGCGGTACGGGTGGACATCGGGTTTCCTCCTTGCGGGTCGAGTCCCGTGGTTCGAGACCGCGGATAGGTAACGACGCCCGGTGTCCCGCCGATGACGACGACTGGACGCTTCCGAGCGAAAACGACGCGTCACCGGGAAGGCGGAGTGAAGGCGCGCGACCTTGGCGTGGCGCTTGTGCGGAGGCGGCAGGGTGTCGCCGGCCCTCGCCCGGCCCGTGGTACGCTGTGGGACCGGATCCGGGTCTCGAAGGGGCAGCAGGGTCGTCGCCCCGGCCGAGCCCCTGCCACGGTGAGGGGCGCCGGTCAGCGACGGTGTTGCACCAACGACTTCGCCTCTGCCGTGTCACGCGCGAGAGCTCGAGCGGCCTCGAGGAGTACGCGCGGGAGTTCGCCGATGCGGGGGACTCCGCGTTCGTCCTGACCGGGGGCGATGCGGAGGCGTTCTTCGCGCGGGTCGAGATGTTCGAGGCCGGGGAAGACCTGCCCGAGAACCGGGTTCGCATGACCTGGTTCTGGCTTCTCCAGGGCGATCGCATCCTCGCCAGCAGCCGCCTGCGTCACCAGCTGATCCCCGTGCTCCTTCTCGACGGTGGCAACATCGGGTACGAGGTTCGGCCTTCCGAGCGACGGCGCGGCGTCGGCCGCGAGCTGCTTCGCCTCACGCTCGACGAGGCACGTCGCATCGGCCTCCGGCGCGTCCTGCTCACCGCCGAGACGACGAATCGCGGCTCGATCGGAGTCATCCTCGCGAACGGCGGGGTATTCGAAGACACCAGCGTCTCTCCCAACACGGGTCGCACCCTGAACCGCTACTGGATCACGCTCTAGTCTCGCGGGCCTCTGCCATCTGGCCTCCTCGCCGGCCCCCGCAATGCCCGAGTCTCCCCGTGGTACGCTCGAGGGGAGCAACCCAGGCGTCTCGACGAGGCCGCGCGCCGCGTCCGCAGGCGAGCGCCTCTTCTCTCGAGCGTCGGGGCCGTGGAACTAGACCCTCGGCGGCCTGAACTTCCTCCTGCAAGGCACGAATGCCGCCGGCGTGCTCTGGCCCCCCGGCGGCGCTGCGTACCTGGCAGGCACTCTGGTCTGGCTCGCCGCGACGGTCGCCATGTTCGTCGCGATCGTCGTCTATCGACCCGACGACTGAAGAGCGTCGTGGGGGGCCGGTGCAGCGGGCGAGCCCGCCGAGATCCCCGTGAGCTGGGACGCGCGCGTCGGCTACCGGGGGGAGACGCCGAAGAAGAGCCCGCGGTTCACATCGCCGATGCTCACCATGCCCAGCAGCTTCCCGTTCTCCACCACCGGCATGCGCCGGAAGTTGTGGACGCCCATGAAGGAGGCGGCCTTCAGCACGGGATCGTCGGGGCCCACGGTCAGCGGCTGGCTGCTCATCACCTCGTCGGCCTTTCGGGCGAGGATCGCCGCGTAGCCTTCCTCCATCTCCAGGAAGTTGCGGCTGTGAACGTTGTCGTGCACGTAGTCGCCGTAGTTCGGGTAGAGCGGAAGGAGGACGTCGCGCACGGTGACCATCCCCAGCAGCTTGCGGTCGTCGTCGACGACCGGGATCGCACCGCAGTGCCGGCTGAGCATCTTGATGACGACCGAGCGCACGTCGTCCTTGCTCTTGGCGACCAGGACTCCGGTGGTCATGATGTCCCGAACCAACATGCGCGAACCTCCCGCCGGCTTCCAGCCGGACCGATCTGGCGACGCGCACAGCGCGGATCCGTCTCGAGGACGATGCGCGGGGACGACCCCCACGACGTCGCCACGAACGAGCCGGAGCTTCGAGGCCAGGTGCACTCCGCTTTCCCGATAGCGTAAGCCGGCGTGCGGGATCCATGCAAGAAGTACCCGTGGAGCGCGACCTCGCTCGGCGCCAGAAGGCGCCACACGCCGCTAGACGCCCGCCCGGGAAGGCGGTTCTCGTCGAGCTGTCCCAGCGGGCGGCCTTCGTGTCCGGTCCCAGACGGGCCTGGGCGTCGCGCCGAAGGTGAAGCGCTCGCGGACGGCCTGCTACCGCGCCGGAAGCACCCTCCGCTTCGCCATGTCCTCCACCAGCAGGTCGAGAACGGCGTGGATGGTCTCGGTGCGCGTGTCCTTGATCTTGGCCTGGAAGGCGGCCGAGTAGACGAGGGCTTCGGTCTCTGCGTCGAAGAGATCCACCTCGAGGTAGAAGTCCTCGTCGCGTGGCGCGCGCCGGCTGTCGTCCGCCCAGGCGCCGTACCAGCCGGAGAGCTCCGTGTGCGGCGGGGCGTAGTCGCGGGCCGGCTTCGGAGTGGCGACCCGGGTGACCACGACGCCGTCCAGGTTGTACTCGGCCAGCCACGAGGCCACGGTTTCGCCGTCGATCTCCTCCACCTCGGGTACCACGTTGATGCTGGCGATGGCCAGGACGCCGCGCCCCCCCACCCGGTCGGCGAAGCCGTTCTCGTACTGGCCGCGCCGCGAGGCGGTGGTGGCGAGACCCACGATCATGAGCCGCTCGTAGGGTCGGACCTCCTGGTCCTTGGGAAGCCAGGTGTCCACGTGGCTGGCGGTGCGGCAGGACAAAGTGAGGGTCGAGGCCGCGGCGAGCGCGAGCAGGAGAGACGTCTTCATCGCGACACACAATCACAGGCAGCCCCGCCTGGCCAGCTCCTGCTGAACCGGGACGACCACGACCACCGTGTCGCAACGGCGTCTTGCCAGCCAACGGCGAACGGTGCCGAGCGCTGCGAGAGCCGCCGGGTGCGCTCTGCTACGCTCCGTCCGTCATGCTGCGCGCCACGCGGTCTTCTCGGATCCCCAAGTCGACACGGGCGCCCGGATGCGCTGCTACCGAGACCGGCGCGGCGGCACACGTCGCCTTCCGACGCCGGGACGGCGCGCGGACTCCTTGACCCGACCGAGAAGCCGGGCGTGGAGCGCGGCAGCCGCGCTGCTCGCGGCGGTCGCGTTCACCTCCGTACCCGCGTCCGCCGATCCGCCGCCCGCTGCGGCGGCCCCGACCGCGACGAGCGACCCGCCCGCTGCGGCGGACCCGACCGCGACGAGCGACCCGCCCGCTGCGGCGGACCCGACCGCGACGGGCGACCCGCCCGCTGCGGCGGCCCCGACCGCGACGAGCGACCCGCCCGACTCGGATTCGGTCGAGGTCCTCGTCGTCACCGCGTCGGCCACGCCCCGCCCGCTCGACGAGCTCCCGGGCACGATCGACATCGTGTCGCGCGACGAGATCGAGCTGCGACGCGACCTCGAGGTGGCCGACGCGCTGCGCGCCGTGACCGGTCTGTACCTCGGCCAGCCGGGCGGACGCGGCGGGAGGGCCTCTCTCTACCTGCGCGGCCTCGACCCGAACCAGACGATCGTGATGCTCGACGGCATACGCGTCAACGACCCGAACAACAACCGTGGCGGGTCGTTCGACCTGACGACGCTCGACGTCGAGTCGATCGAACGGATCGAGATCGTCCGCGGTCCCCTCTCCTCCGTACACGGCGCGGACGCGATGGCGGGAGCCGTCAACATCCTCACGCGCGGTGGCCGGGGCCCCGACGCGGCCGGGCTCGAGGTCTCGGGTGGTCGCTACGGGCAGTACCGGGCGGTCGCGTCGTTGCGCGGCGAGCGCGGCCCACTCGACGCTGCGCTCTCGGGAGGCTGGGTGGACACCGGGACGCCCGAATCGGAGAGCCGGGCCCGCAGCGGTCATGCGGCGCTCTCGCTCGGCGCGCGCCTGCCCGGCGACGGCGACCTGCGCGGGACCTTCCGCTACCTGAACGCCGACCTCGAGGCGTTCCCCGACGACAGCGGCGGCGTCGAGTCCGCGGTCTTCCGCACGCTCGAGGAGCGCGACGTGGAGGAGATCACCGCCGGCCTCCGCTACGAGCAGGCGCCCACCGAGTGGCTCGCCGTCGCGCTGTCCGGTAGCTACTACCGGCGCCAGGAGCACCGCACCTCGCCCGGTGTCGCGCCGGGGGTGCGTGACCCGGTCGGCATCCCGGCGGAGGTCACCGACGATCTCCTCGACCGCTACACCTTCCGCGCGCGCGGCACGGCGGCGCTCGGGGCCGGGTTCTCGTTCGTCCTGGGTGGGGACGTCTACCACGAGGACGGTCGGAGCGACAGCCTGCTCGCCTTCGGGAGTGGCTTCACGCTGCCGAACTCCTTCGACCTCGAGCGCGTCGTCGGCGGCCCGTTCGCGGAGCTGCACTACGGCTCCGCGTTCGGCTTCACCGCGGAGGCGGCGGTGCGCGTCGACTTCACCGATGAGTCGGGAATCGATCCCCAGGTGATGCCGCGCGTCGGCGCTTCGTATCGATTGCCGTGGGTTCCGGTCGAGGTGCACGGCGCCTGGGGCCAGGGGTTCAAGCTGCCGAGCTTCTTCGCGCTGGGCAATCCGACCGTAGGGAATCCGGATCTCGACCCGGAGCGGAGCGTGGGCTTCGACGCGGGCCTCCGCGCGTTCGCCTGGGAGGACCGGATCCGGGCTTCGGTCGCCTACTTCCAGACCACGGTGAAGGACCAGATCGACTTCGAGGAGGGGCCGCCGCCGCGACTGGTCAACCGGAGCGAGGTTCGCGCGCGCGGCGTCGAGTTCGCGCTGTCGGCGGCTCCCCACGAGACGGTCGATCTCTCCGGCGGCTTCACCTTCACCGACACCGACATCCGCGGCACCGACGAAGAGCTGCGCAATCGGCCGCGCTGGCGCGGCCAGGTCGCCGCGGCCTGGCGGCCGCTCGAGACGCTGCGTCTGAGCCTCACTGCGCTGTTCGTCGGCAGCCTGCTCGATTCGTCGATCCCGACGGGCGACGTTCGTCTCGACGCGTACACCCGCGTGGACTTCGCGACGAGCTGGGACTTCTGCGAGTTCGCGACCCTCACCTTCGCTGTCGACAACCTGCTGGATCAGGACTACGAGGAAGCCGTCGGCTTCCCGTCCCCCGGCGTGAATCCGCGCGTCGGGATCGTGATCCGCTACTAGCGCTCGCGGCAGCCCAGCTTCTCCAGATGCGGCGCTGAGCACGATCTGCTCGACCCGACGTTCCTCCGCCCCGAGGCATTCGTGAGGCTCAGCCCAGGACAACGGGACGAGTTCGCGAAGGCAGACGACGATCTGTGCCGGATCACGCTGCCCAACACGGAACCGCGCTGCTTCGTCAGAGGGACCCTGCCCGTAGAGGTAGCTGACCACTCGGACGGCGTTTGGTGGGGGCTCTGGGCCGAGGTCTCCGAATCGGCCTTCTCTCGCATACTCGAGCTCTGGTCCGAGGCTGAGCAGGCTTCCGAGCCGCCGTTCCGCGGTAGGTTGGCGAACCTCATTCCCTCGTATCCCACCACGCTCGGCATACCCCTCAGCGTGCATCTCACAGGTCCGACCTCGAGGCCCGAGTTCCGGTTCGCCCCGTGATACAGGCTGGGCCAGGCGCAGTCGAAGTGGCTGAGTCAACGGGTCTCCGGGTCGCCGGCGCCTTTCCCTCCGTCGCCAGCCACGAACTGATTTGCGACGAGGTCTGCCAGCCAGCTTCGAAAGCGCTGGCGCGAGTCGGGTTGGCCATCGAGCTGGGCGCGGAGCTCGAAGATCGGGCCGACGATCGAGTCGCCGACCAGCGTCGCGCCCAGGAGACGGACCAGGAACGCCGACTGCTCCCGCGTCGGCACGGGCTCCCGGTGCACGCGCGCGTACTCCACCCACCTGGCGTGGATCGCATCGGTCAGGCTGCGGAGCATCTCCTGCTCCGTGTCCTCGGGACGCGGCTCGTCCAGGGCGAGACCGCGCCATGCGAGAAGGCGGGCGTGGCCGGAGTCGCTGAGCGTTTCGAAGACGTGGCGGACCAGCGACCCGATGGTCCTCTCGTCGGCCGGGGCCGCGAGGGCAGCGAGCACGCCAGCGTTCAGGCGATCCTGAGCGTCCTGCGCCAGGGCCTGGCTCAGTCCGTCCCGGCTTCCGAAGTGATGAAGGATGGTGGGATGCGAGATCCCGACGTCCCGGGCGATCTCCTTGAGGCGAATCGCCTGGGGCCCCTTCTCGGCAAGGCGCTTTCGCGCGGCGGCCAGAATCGCCTGTCGGGTCTCACCGGCGGCGCGCCGGCCGCGGCGGCGGGGCTCTCCTCCAG
>JANQFA010000025.1 GCA_028278065.1 Myxococcota bacterium | reverse complement strand
GGGGACTGCTCGCCCAGGGGGCCTCGGTCCTCGATGGCGTGGACGGGGAGATCGCGCGCATCCGCTACCAGGACTCGCCCTTCGGCGGGCTCTACGACGCCATTCTCGACCGGGTCGGCGAGACCGCGCTGATCGGAGGCATGACCCTGTGGGCCTGGGCACTGGGCGCCGGCGCGTCGGCCATCACCCTGGGCTTCGCGGCCGTGGCGGGGAACTCGCTCTCCATGCTGGTGAAGGAGAAGTACGGGACCCAGTTCCAGCGCCGCTACGCCGAGGAGCAGGAGACCCGCGCGCGCTGGCTCCTGCTCGGTCGCGACGGCCGGCTCTTCCTGGCGCTCGTCGCCGGCGTCACCGGCCACGTCGAGGCGGTCCTCGCGTACCTGGCGGTGGGCACGCATCTCCAGGCAGGCGTACGCGTCTATCGGATCCGGGCGGAAGCGGCCCGGGCTTGAACGCGCTCTCACTCGTTCGCCTCGTCCTCGATCTTCCCCGACGCCGCAATGCGGCGAGCGCCGAGACCACCTGGGTGTCCATGCCCGACGGCGTGCGGCTGGCCACCACGGTGTACCGACCCGATGGCGTGGAGCGCGCACCCACGGTCCTGATGCGCACGCCCTACGGATCCACTCGCTGGCGGACGCCGATGTTCCTCTTCGCCCAGCTCTTCGCGGAAGCAGGTCTGGCTGCGGTGCTCCAGGACGTGCGCGGCCGCTACGCCTCCGAGGGCTCCTTCGTTCCTTTCGTGAACGAGGCCGCCGACGGGGCCGCCACCATCGACTGGGTCCGCGATCAGCCCTGGTTCGGCGGCCGGCTCGGTCTCGCCGGGTTCTCCTACCTGGGCTACACGGCGTGGGCCGCACAGGCGCAGCGTCCCGACGCCGTGGACGCGGTCGCCGTGGGAATCGGCACGTCGGATCTCTACGCCTCCTTCTATCCGGGCGGCGCGTTCTCGTTGGAGGTGGCGCTGCGCTGGGCGGCCGGCGTGGGCGAGCGCGAGAGCCTGGCCGAGCGCGACGTCGACTTCGAACGCGCGGTCGGCTTCCGCCCGATCCGCGGCGCGGACCGGGTGGCGGCCCGCGAGCGCACCTTCTTCCGCGACTGGCTCGACCACCCGCGTCGCGACGACTACTGGGAGGGATTCCGGCCGCGGCTCACGAAGACCCCCGCCACCCTCCTCGTCGCGGGCTGGTACGACTTCTTCCTCGGCCCGCAGCTCGACGACTACGCGACGCTCCTCGCGAATCCGGAGGCGGGCCCGGTGCGCCTCGTGGTCGGCCCCTGGACCCACGGCCGCTACCTGAAGCGGCGACGTTCACCCCGCGCGCGCTGGTTCGCACGCGAGGCCGCGCGCGAGATGCTGGCGTTCTTCGAGCGCCACCTCCTGGAGCATGGCGACGGGGACGGCGGGGTCGGGGCACGCATCCTGCCCGTGGGCGAGGAGACCTGGCAGGAGCACGCCTCGTGGCCCCCCGAGGAGGCGGAGCCGCTGCGCCTGCACCTGCGCAGCGGCGGGAAGGCCGGTGGACTGGGCGGCGATGGACGCCTCGCGGCCGAGTCGCCGGGGGTCGACGAGCCCGCCGACGTGTTCACGGCCGATCCGAGCGATCCGGTTCCGAGCCTCGGCGGGGCACTCATCGGTCCGGGCGGCGCGGTCGACCAGCGTCCCGCCGAGGCGCGCAGCGACGTCCTCGTGTACACAGGCGAGCCCCTGGCGTCGGACCTGCTGCTCGCCGGCCCGGTCCGTTGCGAGCTATGGGTCGCGTCGGGCGCCCCCGACGGGGACTTCACCGCGAAGCTGGTGGACGTCTCCCCGGACGGTGCGGCCCTGAACCTGGCCGAGGGCGTGACGCGAGCCCGCTGGCGGAACGGAGACGCGACGCCCAGCTGGCTCGAGCCGGACGTCGCGACCCGACTCGACATCGATCTCTGGTCGATCGCGGCGCGGGTACGCGCCGGCCACCGGCTGCGTCTCGAGATCGCCGCGTCGAGCTTCCCGCGCTTCGATCGCAATCCCAACAGCCGCGATGATCCGTCCCGCGCCGAGCAGGGCCTCGCCGCCCGCCAGAGCGTCTACCACGACGCCGAGCACCCCTCCATCCTGACCCTCACGCGCCTTCCCTGACGCGACGGCATCTCCGGAGCATCCAGGGAGCCGGATTCGTGCGACGGTGTATGCACGATGTCCGCCCTCGCCTCCGCGGCCTCGCTCCTGCGCCAGACGGCGCGCCCACTCGAGGTGCGCGCCTGCGAGTGCCTGTTCGAAGACGCCTCCACGGACCCGACCAAGAAAAAGGCCCGCCGGGACGAAACCCGGCGGGCCTTTTCCTGACCGTCTCTCTGCTAGAGATCGACCGCCTTCAGCGTCTTGCGCTTGTTGCCGATCGCGCGCTTCTCGGCGGCGGCAATCACGTCGCGGACGTGAGCGTCGAGAGCATCGTAGAACTCGCCACCGACGTTGCACTTCTTCACCGCGTTCTTGGTGCGAGCCTTGGAGATGATGAGCTCCTTCGGTCCGCTCTTCTTCCTTCGAGCTGCCATCTGCCTCTTTCCCTCCATGCGCCCTCGGTACGGGGCGCGAGAAGCGCATCATAGGCGACTCTCCGTCGGAGTCAAAGCAGGAAATGCCGTTTCACGGCCTCTCCCTGCCGATTCCGGGGGTTGGGCCGAAGTCGCTCGCTTGTGGCCCGAGCGCACGGGGCCTACTTTCGCCCGCGCCATGGCGGAGCGGTTCGAGCGCTTCACGACGCCTTCACTCGGCGGAGTCCATCTGCACGCGATCCACCGGGGGAGTCCCGACGCGCCGGCTCTCGTCCTCCTCCACGGCGGCGGTGCCAACGCGCACTGGTGGGATCATCTCGCGCCTCGGCTCGCTCGGCGCTTTCATGTGGTCGCACTCGACTTCCGGGGCCACGGTGATTCCGATCACCCCGACGAGACCTACGTCGGCGCCTTCAACGAGGACCTGGATGCGCTCCTCGAACACCTGGACGCAGCGGAGGTGATCCTGGTGGGCCACTCGATGGGTGCGCACATCGCACTGGACCGCGCAGCCGAGGGTCCCGGCGTGCGCGCGCTGGTCCTGGTGGATGTCGCCTGGGGCTCCCCGCCGGGCGCCCGCAAGTCCGCGCGCCGGGCCTTGGCCCTGCGCATGAGCTACGCGAGTCGAGAGCGCGCCATCGCGCGCTTCCGCTTCCTCCCCAGCGCGGCCCACGCGGACGAGAGCCTGCGCCGCGCCATCGCCTCCGAGTCGGTGCGCGAGGAGGAAGACGGCCGCTGGGGGTTCAAGTTCGATCCGCGCTGGTTCACCCTGCCCTATCGGCGTCCGCCCGATCTCTCGGCGGTGCGCTCCCCCACGCTCATCCTGCGCGGCGAGGAGAGCCCCTTCCTCACCCGGGAAGGCGTCGAGAGCCTGGCCAACCAGCTGCCCCGGGCCGACGTGGTGCACGTCGAGGGGGCGGGACATCATCTGCACGTCGATCGGCCCGAGCGGGTGCTCGGCGAGATCGAGACCTTCCTGGAGCGACTCGAAACGGGCCACGGCGGGTAGCCCCCTGGTATGCTCGGTGTCGACCTGTGGAGGCACCGATGGACGACCCGCTGCACACCCCCCTGACCCGTCTCACCGAGCTGCTCGCCGCTCGTGAGGTCTCGCCGGTCGAGCTGATGCGGAAGACCCTCGAGCGGATCGCCGGGACACAGGAGAAGCTGAACGCCTTCACCAACATGCGCGACGGCGACGCCTGCCTGGCCGACGCCCGAGAGGCCGAGGCGCGCATCGGGCGCGGCGAAGCCAGACCGCTCGAGGGCATCCCGCTCGGAGTGAAGGACCTCGAGGACGCCGCAGGCCTGATCACCTCGGAGGGCTCTCTCCCCTTCAAGGACAATCTCGTCGAGCGCGATTCGATCCAGGTCGAGCGCCTGCGCGCGGCCGGTGCCATCGTCGTGGGCAAGACCAATGCGCCGGAGTTCGGCTACACGGCGATCACCAAGAACCTGCTCTTCGGGGTCACGCGCAATCCGTGGGATCTCGAGCGCAGCCCGGGCGGCTCGAGCGGTGGCACGTCGGCGGCGATCGCCGGAGGCGTCCTGCCCCTCGGAACCGCCAGCGACGGCGGCGGCTCCGTGCGACTCCCCGCGGCGATGACCGGCTGCTTCGGGCTCAAGACGAGCTACGGCCGCATCCCGCACGGCCCCGACGCCCTGTGGGTGACCATCGACACCGCGGTACACGGACCGTTGACGCGCACGGTCGAGGACGCGGCCCTGCACCTGGACGTCGTCGCGGGCTCTCATCCCCTCGACCCCAACTCCCTCCCCTCCCAGGGGATCTCCTATCGCGAGACGCTGCGCGACCTGCCTGGCGGGCTGCGCATCGGGTTCTCTCCCGACCTCGGCTACACGCCGGTCCAGTCGGACGTGGCGGCGGTCGTCGGGGACGCGGCCGGCGTCTTCTCCGAGCTGGGCCACGAGGTCGAGAGCGTCGAGGGCGGGCCGCCCGCACTCGGACGCGACTGGGGCCTGGTCAACTCGTTCGAGGCGGCGGGCCGGCTGGCGGAGTATCTTCCGGAGCGGGAGAAGGACTTCGGTCGCGCGTTCATCTGGGGGGTGAAGCAGGGGTGGCGCATGACTCCCGAGCGTTGGGCGGAGGCGCAGCGGCGCCGGTCGGAGCTATGCGCGTGGTGCGCCGAGATCTTCGACCGCTACGACCTGCTGCTGACCCCGACCCTGCCCTTCGATCCGCCGCCCGCGAAAGGCCCCTTCCCCGAAGAGATCGACGGACGACCGCTGCCGGACGCAGGCGTCGGCGCCTTCACGATTCCCTTCAACCTCTCGCTGCACCCGGCCGGGACGGTCCGTGCGGGCTTCTCGGAGGCGGGGCTTCCCGTCGGTCTCCAGATCGTGGCACCGCGGCACCGCGACGACCTGGTGCTGCAGGCCGCCTGGGCCTTCGAGCAGGCGCGCCCGTGGCGCGACGACTGGCCGGAGTTCTAGCCGCGAGACGGGAGGTCGACACGGCGTGATCACGGTGACGATGTCGGTCGCCATCGACGCGGATCGGAGCCGCGTCTGGAACGCGCTCACCCACGCCGACGAGCTGGTCTCCTGGAGCCCTGACCGGACCGACGCGGTCGACGTTCCCGAGGACTACCCGAAGCCCGGCGGGGCGGCGCGCTGGCGCTTCCGCCTGCACGGGGTGTCCATGCCGATGACCGAGAGCCCGGTGGAGGTGATTCCGGCCGAGCGGCTCCGCTCGCAGCTACGCCTCTCCCTGGTCCGCTTCGACCAGACCTGGACCCTCGCTCCGGACGCCGACGAGCCGCGCCGACGCACGCGTCTGTCCCTGAAGCTCGTCTCGCCCAACGCGATTCCCATGCTGGGCGGGGAGCTGGACCGCTTCGGGGTGCGCGAGCTCGCGCAGCAGCTCGTCGACGACAATCTGCGGGCCGTGCGCGCGTACTGCGAAGGCCACTGAACCGGGGCCATCCCCGTTCCCGGGGAGCTAGCCTGCGCGCATGCTGCCGAGAGCCGTGTTCACGCTCCTGCTCCTTCCCCTGCTCGCCGGATGCGCCCGGCTTCCGTGGAGCTGGCCCGTCTCGCCGCCGCCCCGGATCGCCGAGGACGCGATCGCGTCGGACGTCGCCTGGCTGGCCGACGACGAGCGCCAGGGACGCGGCCTGGGCAGCGAGGGGCTCGCACGGTCCGCGGATCACATCGCGGAGGCCTTCGCGCGCGCCGGGCTCGAGCCGGGAGCGCCGCAGGGAGGCTGGCTGCAGCGCTTCGAGACGACGGTGCGCATCGACGCCGGCGTCGCGGAGCTGTCGGTGGACGACACCCCGCTGGAGCGGGGAGCCGACTTCGAGCCCTTCCTCGGCAGCGCCGACGGCGACGTCTCGGGGGAGATCGTCTTCGCCGGACACGGGATCAGCGATTCCGCGTCCGGCTGGGACGACTACGCGGGACTCGACGTACGGGGCAGGGTGGTCCTCCTGCTCGAGGATCGTCCCGAAGGGGTATCGCTCGGCGGAGGACACGGAGCCCATCTCGGCCCGGCGTACAAACGGGCGAACGCCCACAAGCACGGTGCCGCCGCCGTCCTGCTGGCGCCGGCGGTAGATGGAGCGGACGCGCTCGGCGGCCGTGTCCGGGACCAGTCCGCCAGGCCCGGTGCGGCACCGGGCAAGCTCCCCGCCCTCGGGATCTCCCGCGACGCCGCGCGGCACCTGCTGGCCAGGGCCGGCCTCGATCTCGCGGCGCTGCAGCGATCGATGACGTCGAGCTCGGCGCCCGCCTCCCGGCTGCTCGGCATCGAGGCGCGAGTGCACGTCGTGGTCGAGCGCGCGCGCGGCGAGGTGAGCAACGTCGTGGGACTCCTGCGCGGGAGCGAGCGGCCCCACGAGGCGGTGGTGATCGGCGCTCACTACGACCACCTGGGGCTGGGCCACTTCGACACCATGGCACCGGACCGGCGCGGCGAGGTCCACAACGGCGCCGACGACAACGCCTCGGGAACCGCCGCCCTCATCGCCCTGGCACGGAGCTTCGCAACCGGGCCCGCGCCTGGCCGCAGCATCGTGTTCGTGGCTTTCACCGCCGAGGAGGTCGGCCTGCTGGGGTCGTGGCACTACGCGCGCAATCCGGCGGTACCGCTCGAAGACACGGTGGCCATGCTCAACATGGACATGGTGGGCCGGCTTCGCGACGACCAGGTCACCGTGTTCGGAGTCCGCTCCTCTCCCGTCTGGCGCACCCTGATGGCCCGCACCAGCGCCGGCCTGGAGCTGCACGTGACGTACGTGGAGGACGACATCGGCCCGTCGGACCATACTTCGTTCGCACTGCGCGGAGTGCCGGCGCTCATGTTCTTCACCGGCAGCCACACCGACTACCACACGCCGGACGACGACGTGGCGGACGTGAACGTGCCCGGGATCGCGCGCGTGGCGGCTCTCGTGGGACGCACGGCCCGGACCCTCGCCGATGCGGACGTACGGGTTCCAGCGCGCAAGGCGGGCTCCGCGCGTCCCGCGCCGGCCTCCGCGCAGCGAGGCTACGGCGCCTATCTCGGCACCATCCCGGCGTTCGCGGGCGAGCCGGTCGCAGGCGTCCGCCTGCAGGGAGTGCGCGAAGGCAGCCCGGCAGACCGAGCCGGGCTTCAGGCGGACGACGTCCTGGTCTCCTTCGACGGCGCTCCCGTGGCCAACCTCGAGGAGTTCGCGGCGCTGCTCTTCCGCGCTCGTCCCGGCGCCGAGGTCGAGATCGGCTACCGACGCCAGGGCGACCGGCACACGACGCGTGCGACACTGGGAACGCGGCGCTAGCCCTTCGTCACCGCCGCAACGCTCTGCTGCACGACGTCGAGCAGCCGATCCAGATCATCGTCCGGGATGTTGATCGAGGGCGTGACGTACACCACGTTGCCCAGGGGACGCAGGTAGGCTCCACGCTCACGCGCCTCGTCGAAGACCCGCCAGCCGGCGTCGGCCAGATAGCCTTCGTCGCCCTCGAGATCGAGGGCACCGATCATGCCCAGGCTGCGCGTGGCGGCCACACCGGGAAGCGATCGCATCTCGTCGAACGCCTCGGCGATCCGGTCGGCCTTGGGCCGGGCGCGCACGAGGATGTCCTCGTCCTCGATGACGCGCAGCACCTCGCGTGCCACCGCCGCGCCCAGGGGATTCCCGGAGAAGGAGTGCCCGTAGTGGAAGGCACGGCTCCGGTCCCCCAGGAACCCCTCGAAGATGCGCTCGCTCGTCAGGGTGGCGGCCATCGGGAGCATGCCTCCGGTGAAGCCCTTCGCCGTGCACAGGATGTCGGGTGTCACCCCGGCGTGTTGAACCGCCCAGAGCGGCCCCGTGCGTCCGTATCCCGTGAAGACCTCGTCGCAGATGAGGAAGGTGTCGTGCCGGTCACAGAGGTCGCGGGCCTTGCGCACGTACTCCGCCTCGTAGATGTGCATGCCGGCTGCGCCCTGCACCATGGGCTCCAGCACCACGGCCGCCACGCTGTCCCCCGTCTTGCGAAGCACCTCTGCGAGCGCCTCCACGGCGCCCTCGATGTCCGTGTCGGACGCCCCCGGCGAGGCGATGTGGTCGCAGTCCGCCAGCACCGGAGCGAAGGGCGCGCGGAAGACGTCCACTCCGCCCAGCGCCGTCACCCCGACCGTCTCGCCGTGAAATGCATCCTCGAGCGAGATGAAGCGGGTGCGTTCGGGCCGACCGTTCTGGGCCCAGTACTGGATGACCAGCTTCATGGCGACCTCGACCGCCGTCGAGCCGTTGTCGCTGTAGAAGACGTGCTCCAGGCCATCCGGCGCCGCGGCGCAGAGAGCCTCGGCCAGCTCGGACGCGTTCTCGTGGGCGATCCCCGCGAGCGCCGTGTGACAGAGGGACTGCGCCTGGCGCTGCAGCGCGGCCACCAGCCGCGGGTGGTTGTGCCCCAGCGTGCAGGTCCACCACGAGGCGTTGCCATCGAGATACTCGCGGCCGTTCGCGTCGAGCAGGCGCGATCCGCGGGCCTCGACGATCACGAAGGGATCGACCTCGGCCCGGTAGTGGCTCATCTCGGTGTACGGGTGCCAGACCCTCGCCTTGTCGAGGGCCACCACCCGCTTGCGGTCGACCGGAGGCACGTCTAGAGGACGTTCTCCGCGAGCAGCTGCATCACCTCCGAGGACGGACCGCCGAGGAGCATCGATCCCACGTGGCCGTTCCGGCCCGCTTCCTTCCAGGCCTCGAGGCGATCGAGGATGCGATCGCGCGGCCCGCAGAGCGCGATGTCGTCCACGAGCGCGTCGGGAACGGCCGCCATCGCCTCGGCCTTCTTCCCGTCCAGGAAGAGATCCTGGATCTTCTCCGCCGCTTCTTCGTAGCCGAGGCGCTTCGCGTAGTCGTTGTAGAAGTTCTTGCCGCGAGCGCCCATCCCGCCGATGTAGAGCGAGAGCATGCCCTTGACCGGGACGCGGCAGCGGTCGACGTCGTCGCCCATCACTGCCGTGACGAAGGGAGCCACGTCGAAGTCGGACAGGTTCTTGCCACCGCCGACCTTCGCGAAGCCCTCCTCCAGATGCGGCTTGAAGAGGTCGAAGCGCTCGGGGTTCATCCACACCGGGAAGACGCCGTCGGAGACCTCGCCCGCGCACTTCATCCCGTTGGGGCTGATCGAGGCGGTGTAGATCTTCATGTCCGCACGCCCGTGCAGGATGCTCTTCAGCGGCTTGCCCAGGCCCGTCGCGCCGGCCCCCGCGTACGGGAGCTGGTAGATCTCGCCGTCGAAGCTGACCGGCTCCTCTCGGGCCAGGATCTTGCGGATGATCTGGATGTACTCGCGCGTGCGGGTGAGCGGCTTTCCGTAGGCGACTCCGTGCCAGCCTTCCACCACCTGGGGACCGGAGGGCCCGAGACCCAGCACGAAGCGCCCCCCCGACATCCCGTCGAGCGTCATCGCCGTCATCGCGGTCATCGCGGGACTGCGGGCGGGCATCTGCATGATCGCCGTGCCCAGCTTGATCCTCGTCGTCTTCGCGGCGATGTAGCCGAGCGGAGTCACCGCATCGGACCCGTAGGCCTCCGCAGACCAGACCGAGTCGAAGCCGAGGCTCTCCGCCTCCTGGATCGGCTGGATGGGAACGGACATGGCGGAGCCGGAGTAGCCGGCGACGAGACCGAGACGCATGTCGGGCATGGGGGATCTCCTTGCTGAGGGCCCACAGGCTACGTCCCCGCGGCCTCCGCGTCGAGCGGGAGCTCCAGGACGAAGGTCGTCCCGCGTCCCTCTTCGGATTCGACCGAGAGGTGGCCGCCGTGGCGCTCCGCGATTCCGTGGGAGAGAGACAGGCCCAGCCCGGTGCCCTCGCCCACGGGCTTCGTGGTGAAGAAGGGGTCGAAGATGCTCCCCACGATGTCCGCCGGGATCCCCGGTCCGTCGTCGCTGAATTCGAGGCGCACGCCGCCGTGTACGGGCCTCGTACGGATGGTGATCGTTCCGCAGCCCTCGATCGCGTCGCTCGCGTTCACCAGCAGGTTCAGGAAGACCTGGTTGAGCTGGCCCGGGTAGCAGCGCACGCGCGGGAGATCTCCGTAGTCCTTCACGATGGTGATGCGGTCCTTCGCGCCAGGCTCCATCAGTCCCACGGTGCGATCCAGCTCCTCGTGCAGGTCCGCCTCCTGGAGATCGGCCTGGTCCATGCGCGAGAAGGTGCGCAGGTCATCGACGATCTGCTTGACGCGCTCGGTTCCCTCGCGGCTGCGGGAGAGCAGCTTGGCCAGGGCATCCCGCGAACGGGCGATCTGCTCCGGGCTGGCGTCGGGGCCCGTGATCTTGCGGACGTACTCGTCGATGAGCTGGATGTTGGCGTGCACGAACCCGATCGGGTTGTTCAGCTCGTGCGCGACGCCAGCCACGAGCTGCCCGAGGGACTTCAGCTTCTCGGCCTGCATGAGCTGCTCCTGGGCGTCGCGCAGCTCGCGGGTGCGCTCCTCCACGCGCGCCTCGAGCGTCTCGTTCAGCTGGGCGATCTCGTCGTACGCCTTGGCGTTCTCGATGGCGATCGCGCTCTGGTTGGCCAGGGTGCGCAGCAGGCCCCGGTCCGAGACGTCCAGGCGCTCTCCGGACAGCTTGCGCCCCACGGCGATGACGCCGAGCAGATCGGTCCCGTAGAGGATGGGGACGAGGATCTCGATCTCGAGGCCGTCGAAGACGTCGCGGCAGGACTCGCGCACCTCGGGATCCCGCTCGTCGTCGAAGGAGTCGCGGCTGACGATCTGCCGTCGTATCCAGAGCTGGCGGGTCAGCGGATGGTCGCTGGACATCTCGAAGTGGAGGGCCTCGTCGTCCCAGTCGCCGCGCGAGGCCGCGGTCCGCAGGATGCGGTCGCCGTCGTCCTCGTCGAGGATCAGCACCAGCGCACGCTCGAGCCCCATGGTGTCCGTGGCCGCCACCAGGATGCGGTCCACGATCTCCCGGATGGAGAGCATCGAGACCATCGCCTCGGAGATCTCCCGAACGGCGCGTCGGTAGGAGCGGCGGTCGCGGTCGAACCACCCGTCCACCATCCCCTGCAGACGGTCGCGAAGCGGATTCAGGGCGAGGATCGCCAGGAACAGGAACACGACCGAGAACCAGGGAGAGCGGGCGTTGATGTTGAAGCGCGCGAAGGCGGCGTCGGCACTCGTGATCAGGAACGCGAACAGGCCGGTCACGGCGATCGTCGTGAAGCCGTAGGCCACCGACGAACGCGCCACGCCCCGGATGTCGAAGAGCTGACGGCGGACGATCCCGTATCCCACTGCCAGGGGGAAGAACGCGCACCACAGGAAGGCCAGGAACCAGGGCATGGCGGCGTGGAACACGTACTGCGCCACCATCGCCAGCAGGATCGGCAGGAAGGAAACCCCGGCTCCCAGAAGCACGACGTCCATGCGCGCACCCAGCACGCCCTCCGGCGCACGCCGGCGCTGGTAGGCGAGCATCGCGCTGATTCCGAGACCGATCACGATCGGAAAGAAGCCGGCGAGCGTCCGCCAGCCACCGGGCGGGATGGCCACGATGCCCTCCGCCCACGCGACGACCCCGAGGGCCGCCGCCGTACCCCATACGAGGGGACGCACCCCGGGACGCCGCACCACCCAGCCCGGCTCGATGGGATAGGTGGTGAAGAGCTGGAACGCGGCCGCGCCGATCAGCGGGAGGTTCAGGTACTGGAAGTCCCACGCCGGGCCCCGCGACCATCCGGCGCCGAAGAGCGCCGCGGCCATCGTCGAGCAGAAGACGAGGAATCCCCACGAGGGCGTGCGCAGGGGTCGCAAGAGCCAGACCGCGATCCCCATGGCCAGGTAGACGGCGCCGACCAGGGGCAGACCCACATCGATCACCACACCGTAGAAGGGCCGCCGCTCGCCCGCTGCCAGCGGGGCCAGATCCAGGTCGATGCGCGAGCCGTCGCGCTTCTCGAGCGTCCAGGTGTTCCGCGCGTCCTCGCGCAGCGCGCGCAGGCGCGCGTGGAGGTCCCGGTCCACGGGAACCCCGTCGATGGCGCGCAGCCGGTCGCCCACCCGGACGCCCCCCTCGCGGGCCTCGTCGCTGGCCCACTGCACGACCCACAGACCGCCGTGCAGGGCGATGGGCGCGATCGGCGGTCGCGGAAGCAGCTCTTCCTGGGTCTTGGCTGCCAGGGAGAAGGCGAAGGCGAACGACGCCCAGGCGATCGCCAGCACGGCGGTCGCGCGACGCAGTCGCTGCGAGGAGATCGGGTCCATGCCGCTCCGGGCGCCCCGGGGCCGACTATAGCCCTCCGCCCGAATGGCGTCGGGAAGAGCCGGCGCGGCGCTGGCGTCGGGAGGACACGCTCCGGCGGCGGTGCGCCGGGACGCGGCTGGCAGGAGAGCGGGCTAGCGGGCCTTGCGACGTTCGATCGCCACCTCGCGGGCGAGGTGACGCAGATCGACCGCCATGCGATCGGGGTCGTAGCGATAGCCGCGGTTGTTGAGCACCTGGATCCGGGGCCCGTCGGGCGTCGCCTCGGCGCGCGCCCGGGCGTCGAGCTGCGCGGCCACCGCCTCCACCACCGCCGGCGGTGTCAGGGGCGCGTCGGCGCGACACATCGGTGCTTCCTCGGACGTCGCCTCGGCGACGGGCGGGGACTCCGCACGCACCGCCTCCACGCCGGGAAGCGACAGCGCGAGCGCCGCGGCGAAGAGCAGGCCAGCGACGGTCGCGCGTACCATTCGTCCCATGGGCTCCTCCTCGGGAATTACCCGTACCCATGGACCATCGGCGCGCCGGAGCGGCTACTTGACCCCGCCCGAACGGGCACATGCGCACGTTGCCTGCGCACTGCCGAAGGTTTGCCCGGATCCCGCGCGCGGCCTGCGCGGCCCTGTCGCGGACGCGCCGCGCGCCGCCGGCGCGGCCCTGTCGCGGACGCGCCGCGCGCCGCCGGCGCGGCCCCGTGACGGAGGCGCCGCGCGCGGTCAGTCGATCGGGCGGTAGGCGATCAGGTGCCGGGAGCCGTCGGCGAAGCCCTTGCGCATCTTCGCCTCCCAGTCGCCGAACTCCTCGGGGTACTTCGCAGTGAAGGTCTTCATGAGCCGCTCGAGGAGCGCTGTGTCGGTCACGCGCCGGGCGCGGGCCTCGAAGCGGGGCCCGGCGCGGAAGGCCTCCTTCCCGGAGACCCGGTTCGCGATCGACTTCACCCTGCCGTAGTCGCCCACCCAGAGATAGGCGCGGTCCAGGCCCTTGGCGAGAGCCGTCGCCTTCCAGCTCTCCTCGCTGGTGATGATCACGGCGTCGCCGTCCAGCCAGCCGTACCACACCTCCCCGTGGCAGCGGCTCTCCTTGCCATCGCTCTTGAGCGGGGAGATGTAGACGTAGGGGCTCTTGTCGAGCGCCTGCACCGTCTTCTCGGGAAGTGCCGCGCGCGCACGCCGCACCGGCCAGGCCAGGATCGCCAGGGCACCGAGCACGAAGCTTCGTCGGGACAACATCAGATACCGGACCCCTCTTCTTCTTCGCCGATGTGGATGCCGCACTCCTTGGTCTCGGGGCGCTCCCACCACCAGCGGCCTGCACGAGGGTCTTCCCCCTCCTTGATGGCCCGCGAGCAGGGATCGCACCCGACCGACGGGTAGCCCTTGGCGTGCAGCCGGTTCGTCGGCACCCCGCGTTCGCGCACGTAGCGCCAGACGTCGTCGGCGCTCCAGCCGGCCAGCGGGTTCACCTTGATCATCCCGCGGTGGACCCGGTCGACCTCGACCTGGGGCGTCTCGGTGCGAGTGACGTTCTGGTCACGCCGCAGGCCGGAGACCCAGGCGTCCAGCTCCGAGAGCTTCCGGTTCAGGGGCTCCACCTTGCGAACCTGGCAGCAGAGCTGACGCCGCTCGATGGACTCGTAGAAGAGGTTGGCACCGTGGTCGTGGACGAGCTTCTGGACGGCGCCGGCTTCGGGAAACACGATCTCGACGTCCTTGTCGTAGCGGTCCCGCACCCGGTCGATGAGATCGTAGGTGGCCTGGGGCAGGCGTCCGGTGTCCAGCACGAAGACGCGGCTGCGCGGGTTGATCCGGTGCATCATGTCCAGGATCACCATCCCCTCGGGCCCGCCGAACGAGGCCGAGAGGGCGATCCGGGGATGGAAGGTCTTGAGCGCCCACTCGAGCACCTCGGGCGCAGCCAGGACCTCCAACCGGCCGCTGGTGACATCGTCCAAGACCTCGGAAGATATGGACTTCTGGTCTCTGCGCAGAGGTGCGCTCATGGGTGGGGATTCCCTCGTGGCCGCTCAGCTTAGCAGAGGGGGCCCGTGGACCCCGGCCCGGATTGACTCACCCTGAAGCATCATAGTATAAACCTGCATAAGCGAGTTTTGAGTGTCTCTGCGCCACGCCATCCTCGGAATCCTCGACTACCGCGAGATGCACGGGTACCAGCTGAAGCGGGTCCTCGACGAGGGGATCTCGAACTTCTGGCCGGTCAACCTCGCGGCCATCTACCCGAGCCTGCGCAAGCTGGAGGAGGAGGGCCTCGTCGCCCACCACACCGAGGAGAGTGGCGAGGGCCGCCCGGCCCGCAAGGTCTACACGATCACCGACGACGGACGCGAGGAGCTGGTGCGCTGGCGCAAGCTCTCGCCCGACGGCGGAACCCGGGTGCGCAACCCGCTCTTCCTGAAGCTCCTCTTCGCCCACGAGGAGGACTTTCCGGATGCGGTCGGCTGGATCGACAAGCAGCTCGAGCAGCTGCGCAGCGCCCGCGACCGCTTCGCAGATGAGCTGGCCAACCCGCGCGCCTTCTCGACCCTGGTCGTTCAGTTCATGCGCGAGTCCGGCGTGGCCCACCTCGAGCTCGAGCTCGAGCTGCTCGAGGAGCTGCGCGCGCGCCTGGTGGAACGCACGGAGCTGCGCAGCCGCAAGGAGGTTTGAGGGGGGCGAGACGAACAACCGACCCGCCACCGGTATCGCCCCCTTCGAGCGGCCCCGAGCACGGTGCTCGGGGCCGCATTCCTTTCGGGCCCTTGCCGCTCCTCCTGCCGCCTCCAGGATCGCCGACGCCAGCGCCTCAGGATGGGACCCGGTTCCGTCGATGAGGCACGGGCGATGTCCGCTCCGATGCGTCGCTCCGTGCCCGTGCTCGATGACGCGGCCCTGCTCCAGATCGCGCAGCTCCACTGCGCCTGGCGCCTCAGCCGCGGCGCGGCCCATACCCTGAACAACGCCCTCACCGCCGTGACGGGGCTGGTGGACATGCCGGGCGAGGAGGGCGAGCTGGCGCACGAGCTCTCGCGCTGCACGCGGGTCGCACGCACCCTCACCTCGCATCCCGCCGTCCACTTCGACCGCTCCGACGAGACCGAGCTCGGCGCACTGGTGCGAAGCGTGGGCCCGCTCCTCGACGACACCCTGAGCCGGCGCTTCAGCGTGGAGACGACGGCGTCTGCCGACCTCCTCTACCTGGAGGCCGACCCGGCGCGTGTCGAGCTCCTCTCCCTCCTGCTCGCCTACCGCGTGACCGACGCCTGCGACGGCGACGGCATCCTGCGCCTCTCCGCGGACCCGGGCGAGAAGCCCGAGAGCGCCTGCCTCACCATCGAGCTCCACGCGGCGCGGCTGCCCGAGGATCTGCACGATCGGCTCCTCGATCCGGGCTCGGCCCGCGATCCGGGCGACGCGCTCGGCCTCCAGGCGAGTCTGGCGGTGGCCTCGCGCTGCGGCGGAAGCCTGGTCTGCCGCCCCGTCCCGGGCGGCCTGCGTCTGCGCGCGACCTTCGACGCCATCGAGATCTAGACCGGCCCGAGGCGATCGGGACACGGCCCGCGCGTGATACGCTTCCGCTCAGGGACCTGGTCTCCGGCTCCGGGCTCGACTTCTCCGAGCGCGGCTGCCACCGGCTCCAGGGAATCCCCGGCGAGTGGGGTCTCTTCGCCGCGGCGTGAAGCGCGGCAGGGGGATCGGACGATGAGCGATGGCGCGCCCCGCTGCGACTCCTGCTACCGGCGCTGGAGCTGAGCGACCGATGCCGGATCCGTTCGACGCGCTGTTCACGGTGACCGAGGTCGGAATCGCATTGGCCGGATTCTCCGGTGTCGTCGCCGTCCTCGGCAGACGCGGCGCCGGGGAGTGGTCGGCCCCGGACTGGCTCCGCTTCGCGATGCTCCTGGCGTTCAGCTTCGGGGCGGTGGTGTTCTCGCTCCTGCCGACACTCGTCGTCGGCCTGGGAGCCAGCCAGCCGTTCGCATGGGCGTTCTCGAGCCTGCTCCTCGCGTCGTTCCTGCTCGTCGCCTGGGCGCTGGTCCGGCGCCGGCTCGCCGTCCTCGGCGACGAAGCGGCCGGCCAGTTCCAGCGGGCGACCGGTGTCACGGTGGCCGTCCTGTCGACGCCGGTGCTGGTCGTCCTGCTCCTCAACGCGGCCGGCGTGCTCTTCTCGCGGGAGTTCGGACCCTTCTTCCTGGGCATGGTCTGGCTCCTCGTCCTGGGCGGCCTGCAGTTCTACCGACTGCTTCGCCTGCGCTAGCCGGACGAAGTCGCGCCACGAGACGAGACCCCCGTGCCGAGCCAGATCGTCCGTGGGGCACGCGGCTCGTGCAGCGCGAGGCACCAGGTCGTCTTCGTCGGGCGCTGGGGCTACGGGACGAGGATGCGCACCGACTCCGGGTCGCGAACCCGGGCGGCGAGGACCTCGACCGTCTCCCCCAGGACGGGGTGGACGAGGTCCGGCGCGACGTCGCGCAGCGGCTCGAGGACGAAGGGACGCTGGTGGAGACGAGGGTGCGGCACCTGGAGGTCGGGCTCGTCGATCCGACGCCCGTCGTAGAGGAGGATGTCCAGGTCGAGCTCACGGGGCGCGTCGCGGACGCCGTCGCGGAAGCGCCCCTCGGCGGCCTCGATCTCGAGCAGCCGATCGAGGAGGGCGCGAGGTGCGAGGGTGGTGCGAAGCGCGACCGCCGCGTTCAGATAGGGCCCCTGGCCGGGCGGGCCGCCGACGGCGTCGGTCTCGTAGCGCGCGCTGCTCTTGACGAGCACGATGCCCGGCGTCGCCTCGAGGGCTTCGAGCGCGCGGTCCAGGTGCGCAGCGCGATCGCCGAGGTTGGAGCCCAGGCCGACGTGGGCCAGGGCGGCCTCGTCCTCGAGGGCGGCGCTCTCCAGTCGCACGCCGGCGGTCTCCGGCACGAGCCACCAGAAGACGACCCCCGCCGGAATCCCCAGCAGGGTGACGACCGACGCCGCATTGATGAGGCCGCCGAGCGGCTCCGCCAGGACACCCGTGGCGAACTGTGCCAGCACCGCGGCCACCGCCGCCGACACCGCAGCGAGTCCCTGTACCGCGGCCCGCAGGCGGGTGGGGAAGAGCTCGGTGGCGGAGATGCGCCAGGCGATCATCTGGGCCGTGCGAAACAGGCCGTTCACCCCGAAGGTGACGGCCAGCAGCCCGAAGAGCCACGGCGACGCGAGGGGAATCTGGAAGAAGGCCACCGCGAAGACCGTGGACACGAGGCTCCCCACCGTTGCGGTCGTGCGCCGGCCCCAGGAATCCGACCAGCGGCCGCCGGCCGGGAATCCGAGCACGGCCAGCACTCCCCCCAGCGCGAAGATCCCGCTGGCCTGGGCCTGGGACATCGAGACGTTCTCGAGCAGGTGGTACATGCCCCAGGTCATGGCGGCCACGTTGGAAGCATTGCCCAGGAAGGCGGAGCCGAGCACGCCGAAGACCCGCCGGCGGTAGCGCGGCTGGAGCAGCTCGCGGAGCTGCGAGGTCTCCGTCTCGCCCAGTCCCTCGGCGCGCTCGAAGTGGCCGGTCTCGGGCATGAAGCGCCGCAGGCGCGGAAGGAGCACGATGCTGGGGATGACGGGGACCCAGAGCCAGCGCCAGCCGCCTGGCAGGTGGATCACTCCCATCACGAAGAGGAGCACCAGCCCGCTTCCCAGCCCGCTGGCGAGGCCGACCCAGGCCTGGGCGCCGGCTCGCTCCTCGTCGGAGAGCTCCTCGGTGATCACCACCACGCTCACGGTGAAGAGCAGCCCGAGCAGGGCGACGACCAGGATCTGGACGAGGACATAGCTGACGATGCCGGGCGCGAGCGCGCTGCCCAGCGCCAGCAGCGGCGCCGCGCCGCACGCCAGCAGGGTGAGGCGACGGCGACCGTGGCGGTCCGCCTGGCGCGAGAGCCAGAGGGTCCCCAGCGAACCCAGCGCAAAGAGCCCGAAGGCGAAGGCCAGGGTCGCCTCCGACAGCGCGAACTCGACGCGGATGTACCTGGAAGCCGTCCCGTTGATCATCCACAGGTAGCCCTGCAGCAGATTCACCAGGAAGAAGACCTGGATCAGGCGGCGCGTCTTCTCTTCGCGCTTCACGGCGCCACCTCGGGGGCGGGCTCGCCGGTATCGAGCACCTCTTCGCGGCGCACGGCGCGTTCCAGGGTGAGGGGGGCGCGCCGGACGAGCGGCGCCTGGCGTACACCGCAGTTGGGCAGCGCACAGCTCGGGCACTGACGGGGCCGACACGGATCGAAGTGGATGAGGACGTCGCCGCCGGCCTCCATCGCGGCCAGCACCTTCTCCTCGATTGCGTCGTTGATCTCGTGGACGCGATCGACGTCCAGGAAGCGGGGCACCGACAGGTGGAAATCGACATGCTGGAGCGCCCCCGAGCGCCAGGCACGCAGGCCGTGCACGTCGATCCAGGAGGGCTCGCGCGCGGCCTCCAGCGCATCCACCACGCGACACAACGCGGCCGTGTCCGCCTCGTCCATGAGGCCACCCACAGCGCGACGCACCAGACGCCAACCGGCAGCCAGGATGTGCACCGCCACCCCGAGCGCGACCAGCGGATCGAGAATCGCCCAGCCGGTCAGCCACACGGCGAGGAGCCCGCCGACCACGCCGAGGCTCGTCCAGACGTCGGTGAAGAGATGGCGCCCGTCCGCCTCCAGCGCGATCGAGTTCGTCGCGCGTCCGAGACGCACCAAGTGCATCCCGAGGGCGCCGTTGAGAGCGGTCACGGGAAGCAGGATCGCGAGGCCGAGGTGGATCCGCGCGAGCTCGGGACCGCGCACGAGCTCTCCCGCCGCCTGCACCACGATCAGCAGAGCGGCCATCACGATGAGGCCTCCCTCCACACCGGCGCAGAAGAACTCCACCTTGCCGTGGCCGTAGGGGTGGTCGCGATCGGCGGGCCGCGCGGCGACGACGAGGCTGTAGACGAGGAGCGCCGCCGCCGCGACGTTCACGACGGATTCCATGGCGTCCGACAGGACCGCCGACGATCCCGTGACGCCGAAGGCCAGCAGCTTGCCCGCGAATACCGCCCCGCCGACCAGGAGCGAGAGCCAGCCGCCGCGGAGCCGCGCTCCCGGGACGGGCGCATCGCGCGGCGTTGCACTCCCCATGGCGTGAGTCTAACCCCCGCAGCAGGCACCGGGGGGTGACGGGCTAGAATCCGCGCGTGCCCGCTCCCGAGACCCTCCCGCCCGCGCTCGCGACCGACGTGCCCGGTCCCCGCTCCCGGGAGCTCGCCGCCCGGCTGTCTCGCGTCGAGAGCCGCAACGTCACCTGCCTCGATCCGCCGCCCATCTTCTGGTCGCGCGCCGAAGGGGCCAACGTCTGGGACGTGGACGGAAACCGCTTCGTCGATCTGGCGGGAGGCTTCGGCGTCGCCAACGCCGGGCACGGAAACCCGGCCGTGGTGGCCGCCGTGAAGGAGCAGGCGGGACGGCTCCTCCACGCCATGGGCGACGTGCACCCGCCCCAGGTCAAGGTGGATCTACTCGAGGCCCTCTGCGCGCTGTATCCGGACGGGGTCGCTGCGCGCGGGGTGCTCGGATCCTCCGGCTCCGACGCCGTGGAGATCGCGGTCAAGACGGCGCAGGTCGCCACGGGGCGCCCGGGGATGGTCGCCTTCGAAGGCGCCTACCACGGGCTCACCCATGGCGCCCTCGACGCCACCTGGCGTTCGGACTTCCGCGACCCCTTCCGCGCGCGCCTCGCCGGCGCGACGACCTTCGCCCGCTACGGGGACTGGGAGGACGTGAGGCGCGCCGCCTCCGACTGTGCTCAGCCCGTCGGCGCCGTCCTCGTGGAGCCCGTGCAGGGCCGGGGCGGGGAGCGCGTTCCCCCGCCCGGCTTTCTCGCCGCACTGCGCGCCCTCTGCGACGCCGAAGGCTGGCTCCTGATCTGCGACGAGATCTACACCGGGATGGGACGGACGGGCCGCTGGTTCGCGTGCGAGCACGAGGGCGTCGTGCCCGACCTCCTCTGCGTCGGCAAGGGCCTCGCCTCCGGGATGCCGATCTCGGCCTGCCTGGGCCGCGTGGAGGTGATGGACGCCTGGCCGGCATCGCGCGGCGAGGCGCTCCACACCCAGACCTTCCTGGGGCATCCGCCCGGCTGCGCGGCTGCGCTGGCCTCCCTCAACGCCCTGCGCGACGAGCACCTGGTGGAGGCTGCGGCCCGCCTGGGCGACGCCGCGCTGAAGCGCCTGGTAGCGAAGCTCGCGGACCGCCCTTCGGTGGTGGACGTCCGCGGAGTGGGTCTCCTGATCGGAATCGAGCTGGACGAGCCGGAGCGGGCGCTCCGAACGTGTGTCGACGCACTGCAGCGCGGCATCATCCTGCTCCCGTCGGGGGAGCGCGGCGAAGTCGTCGCGCTCTCGCCTCCCCTTTCCATCGGCGGTGCTCCTCTCGACGCAGCGCTCGACGTCGTGATCGGCTGCATCCCGTGAGTGCCGACCCGGCGAGGGCGGCGCTCGACGGAGCGATCCTCGACTGGATGCGCGAGAAGCACCCGGCTTCGGACGACGCCCGCTTCGAAGAGCTGGCGCTGCGCCTCTTCGCCTTCCAGTTCGAGCGCTGCGCGCCCTTCCGGCGCCTCTGCGAGGGACGCGGCCGTACTCCGGCCGACGTCGCAAGCTGGCAGGGGATCCCGGCGGTTCCCACGGGCGCCTTCAAGGAGATGGAGCTGCGCTCCTTTCCCGCCGCACGCGAGACCCACGTATTCCGCACGAGCGGAACCGCAACCCGATCGCGCGGCGAGCTGCATCTCGACACCCTCGAGCTGTACGAAGCCTCGCTGCTCCCCACCTTCTGCGCCTTCCTGCTGCCGGATCTCCCCGACGGCGGCACGCTGCAGCACCTCTTCCTGGCTCCCGCGGCGCGGGAGGCACCGGACTCCTCGCTCTCCCACATGTTCCAGGTCCTGGCCGACGCGCGTGGAGCGCAGGGGAGTGTCTTCGAGATGGACGTCGCGCGGATGGCCGAACGCCTGGCCGCCGCGGACGCGCCTCTCTGCGTGTGTGGCACCGCCTTCGCCTTCGTACACCTCCTCGATCATCTGGACGAGCAGGGTGAGATCCTCGCGCTGCCGGCCGGAACGCGGATCATGGAGACCGGGGGCTTCAAGGGCCGCAGCCGCGAGGTGCCGCGGCCGGAGCTGCACGCCCGGATCGCCCGCAGCCTGGGCGTGGGGGTGGAACGCATCGTGAACCAGTACGGGATGACCGAGCTGGGCAGCCAGTTCTACGACTCGGTGCTGCACGCGCCCGGCGAGCCGCGCCGCAAGCTGGGACCGCCCTGGGCCAGGGCGCGAGTCGTGGATCCGGCGTCGGGGGAGGACGCGTGCGAAGGACAGCAGGGCGTCCTGCAGATCCTCGACCTGGCGAACACCGGTAGCGTGCTCTCGGTCGCCACCGCGGACCTGGGCGTGCGCATCGCAGACGGCTTCGAGGTGGTCGGACGCGAGCCGGGCGCCGAGGCGCGCGGCTGTTCCATCGCCGCCGACGAGATGCTCGCCGGATGATCGTCGCGGACCCGGCGCGGCTGGAGGGCACCCTGGCAAGGCTGCGCGACAACGGCGTGGCACTCCGCGAGCGCCCTGCGGACGAGGTGCTGGGCAGCCTGGCACGTCTGTTCGATGCGTTCGCCGACCACGATTCCCCCGCCCGGGAGGCCCTGGCATCCGTTCTCCCGGCGACGACCGGCTTCTCCGCCGAGATGGTGCGCGAGGGACTGGCCCGCGGCTTCGACTCCTGGACCGGCGCCGCCCTGCGCGAGCTGGCCGCCGCCGAGATGGGCGGAACGAAGGGGCTCGCCTCGACGCGAGGCTTCGACGTGGCCGCCGTGGTGCTCGCGGGCGCCATTCCCATGCCCGTGCTCCTCTCGGTCGCCGCACCGCTCCTGCTGCGCACGCCGGTCCTCGTCAAGCCCTCCCGTCACGACCCGGTCAGCGCCGGAATCGTGCGCGACACCCTGGCCTCGATCGACACGGGTCTCGCGGACTGCCTCGAGTCGCTTCGCTTCGAGGGCGAGCTCCAGGGCGCGTGCCTGACCGCCCTGTGCGGCGCCGACGCCATCGAAGTGAACGGCTCCGATGCGACGGTAGCGACGGTCCGCGCCCAGGCACGCGACTGCACCGTCATCGCACACGGGCACAAGCTGTCGGTGGCAGCGCTGGGACCCGAGGCCGGTGCGGACGCGTGCGAGCGACTGGCTCTCGACATCGCCTTGTGGGACCAGCTCGGCTGTCTCTCTCCGATCGCCGTGTACCCGGTCGGCACCGCCGACCCGAGCGAAGCCCTCGCAGAGGCACTGACGCGCGCGGAGGCGTGCTGGCCACGCGGCCGCACGCCGCTCGCGTCCGTGGCTGCGGCAGAGCGGGAGCTGGATCAGGCGCGCATGCGCGGGGCGAAGGTGCTCAGCGGGCGGACCGGCTCGTTCAACATCGTGCGCGAACTCGACGCCGTCCCGCGCCTCGCACCGCTCCACCGCTTCCTGCGCATCCATCCGGTGGCCGACGCGGACGCCCTCCTCGACGCGCTGCGTCCACTGCAGCCGCATCTGGCCTGCGTGGCACTCGAGGGACTCGGGTCCAGCGAGCCCGCACTCGCCACCGCCTGCGCCGAACTCGGCGCGTCTCGCGTCTGCGCTCCCGGCGAGATGCAGTCGCCGCCCCTCGGCTGGCGGCGCGGAGGACGCGGCGTGCTCGAGCCGTGGGTGCGGCCCTGAACCCACGGTGACGCGACGCGGCGGATCGCGTTTTCACCCGTTTTTTACGATCCGCGGCGAAACACGATGCCACAATTCCCTGATGCGAATCCTCCTCGTCACGCCCAGGAACCCCGAGAGCTTCTGGACCTACGACAGCATCCTTCCGGTGATCGGGAAGCACTGCATCTTCCCCAACCTGTCGATGCCCACCGTCGCCGGCCTCACCGAGGGTGATCACGAGATCCTGCTGGTCGACGAGAACGTCGAGGATCTGGACTACGAGATCGAGGCCGACATCGTCGGCATCACCGGCTACATCGTGCACAAGGCGCGCATGCTCGAGATGGCCGCAGAGTTCAGGCGCCGCGGCCGCTTCGTGGTGATCGGCGGTCCCTACGCCTCCCTCTGTCCCGAAGAGCTGCGCGGACATTGCGACGTCCTCTTCATCGACGAGGCCGAGGAGACCTGGCCCCAGTTCCTGCGCGACTTCCAGGCGGGTGCCTGGAAGACCGAGTATCGCCCCGCCGAGAAGCCGGACATGACTCTCTCGCCGCGCCCGCGCTTCGACCTCATCAAGCTCGATCGCTACCACGCCGCCACCGTGCAGTTCGCTCGCGGGTGTCCGTTTCGCTGCGAGTTCTGCGACATCATCGTCGTCTACGGACGGCGTCCACGCGTCAAGAGCGTCCCCCAGGTCATGGCCGAGATCGAGGAGATCCACCGGCTGGGCGGCCGCCAGTGCTTCCTGGTGGACGACAACTTCATCGGCAACAAGAACGTGGCCAAGGCGTTCCTGCGTGAGCTCGCCGCCTGGAGCGCGTCGCACGGCCACCCGATGTCGTTCCAGACCGAGGTGTCCCTCAACGTCGCGCACGACGAGGAGCTCCTCGGCCTGATGCGCGCGGCCAACTTCACCACGATCTTCATCGGAATCGAGAGCCCGAGGGCCGCCTCGCTCGAGGAGACGGGGAAGCACCAGAACACCCGGGGCGACATGCTGGAGGACATCCGCAGGATCCAGTCCTACGGCCTGCAGGTCCAGGCGGGCATGATCGTGGGGTTCGACGCGGACGACCACACCATCTTCGAGGACCAGCTGCGCTTCATCCAGGAGGCCCGCATCCCCATCTCGATGACCGGCATGCTGCAGGCCATGCCGAAGACCCCGCTCCACGCGCGCGTCTCCAGGGAGGGACGGCTCGTCGCAGAGAGCACGGGCGACCAGTTCGTGTTCTCGAACATCGTGCCGAAGGGAATGAGCCGTCTCGACCTCTACCGCGGCTACCGCCGCCTCATCCGAGAGCTGTACGACTTCGACAACTTCCGGCGCCGCACGGCGGATTTCCTGATGACGCGAGGCGCACAGGTCAACCAGGGCAGGATCGAGCCCCGGGATCTGGTTCTGCTCTGGCGGGTGCTGCGTCACACGGTCTTCCGGGCCGACCGGGCGCGGCGCCGCTTCAGCCTGCGACTGATGGCCGGCACCCTGTGGAGGCGACCGCAGGCCTTCAAGGAGGCCTGCTCCTTCGCGCTGACCCACAAGGCCATGGCCGAGTACATGGAGCAGCTCGGCGCGAAGCTCGACGTGGCGATCGCCGCCCTGGAGGCCGAGACACCCGCGGAGCGGGTCCTGGCGGGCTGAAGCAGGTCAGCCACAACAACTCGAAAAGCAAAGGTTTTCCGAAATAGAGACCAGAATGGTCCTCTATTTACAGGACCTCTCCGGTCCTCTATGTTCGGAGCCCGAAGGAGCTCCCTTGCTGCGACTCTCCAAGCTCGCCGACTACGGCGTCGTGCTCATGGCCGAGCTGGCGCGAGATCCGGAGTGCGGCTCGCACAACGCCCGGGAGCTGGCCGAGCTGACCCGGCTGCCGTTTCCGATGGTGGGCAAGGTCCTGAAGCGTCTGACCCGCGACGGCCTCCTGGTCTCCCAGCGCGGCATCCACGGCGGCTACGCCCTGGCACGTCCCGCCGAGCAGATCCCGGTCTCCAAGGTGATCTCGGCGCTGGAGGGGCCGGTGGCCCTGACCGCGTGCGGCGTGGCGCCGGGGAGCTGCGAGCACGAGCCGTCCTGTCACGTGCGCACGCCGTGGGAATACATCAACCGCGCGATCACGGAGACCCTGGATCGCGTCACCGTCGCCGACCTGGTTCGCCCCGCGAGCGCCATCGCGTTCGCGGAGCTGGGAGTCCGCTGAAGATGTCGTCCGAACACACGGCCGAGAGCTTTGCCGAGCGCGAGTACGAGTACGGTTTCGTCACCGACATCGAGCAGGAGAGCCTGCCGCCGGGGCTGAACGAAGACACCGTGCGCTTCATCTCCGCCCAGAAGGACGAGCCGGAGTGGCTGCTCGAGTGGCGACTCAAGGCCCTGCACCGCTTCCTCGAGATGGCGAAGGAGGACGTCGAGCCCTCCTGGGCGATGGTCGACTACCCGAAGATCGACTACCAGGCGATCTCCTACTGGGCCGCGCCCAAGAAGAAGCTCGACAGTCTGGACGAGGTGGACCCGGAGCTCCTCGAGACCTACGACAAGCTCGGGATCCCGCTCGAGGAGCAGAAGCACCTGGCGGGGGTGGCGGTGGACGCCGTCTTCGACAGCGTCTCGGTGGCCACCACCTTCAAGGCCGAGCTCGAGAAGCACGGCATCGTGTTCTGCTCGTTCTCCGAGGCGGTGCAGCGCTGCCCCGACATCGTGAGGAAGTACCTCGGATCGGTGGTCCCGGCCGGCGACAACTTCTTCGCCTGCCTCAACTCGGCCGTCTTCTCCGACGGCAGCTTCGCCTACATCCCGCCGGGCGTGCGCTGCCCCATGGAGCTCTCGACCTACTTCCGCATCAACGCCGCCAACACGGGCCAGTTCGAGCGCACGCTGCTGGTGGCCGACGAGGGTGCCTACGTGTCGTACCTGGAGGGCTGTACGGCTCCCATGCGTGACGAGAACCAGCTTCACGCGGCGGTGGTGGAGCTGGTCGCCCTGGACGACGCCGAGATCAAGTACTCGACCGTCCAGAACTGGTACCCGGGCGACAAGGACGGCAAGGGCGGCATCTACAACTTCGTCACCAAGCGAGGGGCCTGCCGCGGGAAGCGCAGCAAGATCTCCTGGACCCAGGTGGAGACCGGATCGGCGATCACCTGGAAGTACCCGAGCTGCCTCCTGCAGGGCGACGACTCGGTGGGCGAGTTCTACTCGGTTGCCCTCACCGCCAACCGGCAGCAGGCGGACACCGGCACCAAGATGATCCACATCGGCCGCAACACGTCGTCGACGATCATCTCCAAGGGGATCAGCGCGGGGCACGGCCAGAACACCTACCGCGGGCTCGTGCGTGTCCAGCCCAAGGCGGCGGGAGCGCGCAACTACAGCCAGTGCGATTCGTTGCTGCTGGGCGACGAATGCGGCGCCCACACGTTCCCCTACCTGGAAGTGAAGAACCCCACCGCCACCGTCGAGCACGAGGCCACCACCTCCAAGATCGGGGAGGACCAGCTCTTCTACTGCCGCCAGCGCGGCATCTCCGAAGAGGACGCGGTCTCGATGATCGTGAACGGATTCTGCAAGGACGTCCTGCGCGAGCTTCCCATGGAGTTCGCGGTGGAGGCCCAGAAGCTCCTCGGGATCAGCCTCGAAGGCAGCGTGGGCTAGCGGAGAAGAGATGGCACTGCTCGAGATCAGCGGACTGCACGCGACCGCGGGGGACACCGAGATCCTGCGCGGCATCGACCTCACTCTCCAGCCCGGCGAGGTGCATGCGATCATGGGGCCCAACGGCTCCGGCAAGAGCACCCTGGCCAACGTCCTCAGCGGGCGACCCGGAGTAGAGGTGACGGCCGGCACGGTGCTCTTCGAAGGAAGAGACCTGGTGGAGATGGAGCCCGAGGAGCGCGCCCGAGAGGGGGTCTTCCTGGCCTTCCAGTATCCGGTGGAGATCCCCGGCGTGTCGAACCTCTACTTCCTGAAGGCGGCGCTCAACGCGCGTCTCAAGCACCAGGGCAAGCCCGAGCTCGATGCCATCGACTTCCTCGAGCTGGCCCGCGAGAAGATGAAGACCGTCGAGATGGACGAGGCCCTCATGCACCGCTCCATCAACGAGGGGTTCTCCGGCGGCGAGAAGAAGCGCAACGAGATCTTCCAGATGACGATGCTCGAGCCGCGCCTGGCCGTCCTGGACGAGACGGACTCGGGTCTGGACATCGACGCTCTGCGCATCGTCTCCGGGGGCGTGAACTCCCTGCGCAGCGCGGAGCGCTCGATGCTCGTGATCACCCACTATCAGCGCCTGCTCGAGCACATCGTGCCGGACGTGGTGCACGTGCTGGCGGGCGGCCGCATCGTGAAGTCGGGGGGCAAGGAGCTGGCCCTGGAGCTCGAGGAGCGAGGCTACGGATGGCTCACCGAGGACGCGGCGTGAGTCCTTCTCGAATCACCCACCGACGCAGCATGAGCTTCCCGGACTGGCTGACCGAGGACGCGGCGTGAGCCTCCCCGGCTGGGCGGAGGACCTGCGCCGCGAGGGTGCGGAGCAGCTGAACGAGCTGGGCCTCCCGACCACGCGGATGGAGGACTGGCGCTATACGAACGTCTCCGCCATCGGGAAGACGCGCTGGACCGGGAGCGACGGCCGGGGAGACGACGTCAGCCGCGAAGAGCTGGAGCGGCTGTGCTTCCCGGTCTTCGCGTGTCACCTGTTCGTGTTCGTCAACGGGGTCTTTGCAGCGGACCTGTCCACCCTGCGAGCCGGGAGCCCCCAGGCAGAGGTGCGCTCGCTCGCACGGTTGCTCGAGGAAGAGCCCGACTCCCTGCGCGGCGTCCTCGGCGCCCAGGCCTCGCCCAAGGAGGCGGCCTTCACCGCCTGGAACCAGCAGGAGCTGCGCGACGGCGCCGTGGTGCGCATCCCGGAGCGAGCGGACATCGAGGAGCCGATCCACCTGGTCTTCCTGTCCGAGCCCGGAACCGAGCCCACCGCGACGCACCCGCGCGTACTGGTCCTGGCCGGAAGCCGAAGCCGTGCGTCCGTGGTCGAGGACTACGTCACCCTCGGAGACGGGACCTTCCTGACCAACGCGGTCAGCGAGGTCGTCGTGGAGCCCGACGCCGAGCTCGAGCACGTGCGCTTCCAGCGCGAGGCGGTCACGGGCCACCACGTGTCATCGCTGCACGCGCGGGTGGAGCGGGGTGGGCGGCTGGCCTGTCACTCCATCAGCCTCGGCGCCGCCCTCACGCGAAACGACGCGCGCACGACGCTGCTCGGCGAAGGCGCCGAGGCCTCCCTCTACGGGATCTACCTGGGCACCGGTCGCCGCCACATCGACAACCACACCACGATCGACCACGCCGTTCCCCACACGACCAGCCGCGAGCTCTACAAGGGCGTCCTCGACGATCACTCCCACGGTGTCTTCCACGGCCGCATCATCGTGCGACCGGACGCCCAGAAGACGAGCGCCGAGCAATCGAACAAGAACCTGCTCCTGGCGCAGGGTGCCCAGATCGACACCAAGCCGCAGCTCGAGATCCGTGCGGACGACGTCAAGTGCAGCCATGGATCGACCATCGGCCAGATGGACCCGGACGCGCTCTTCTACCTGCGCGCGCGGGGCATCGACGGAGACGAGGCACGACGGCTCCTGACCCGCGCGTTCGTCTCGGAGGTGAGCGGGGCCCTGCGTTTCGAGCCCCTGCGAGACCGGGTGGAAGAGCAGCTGGTCGAGCTCCTCGAGGAGGGGGCGTGAGCTTCGACGCCGAGAAGGTCCGGCGCGACTTCCCGATCCTGCACCAGGAGGTGCACGGCCGCCCCCTCGTCTACCTGGACAGCGCGGCCACCTCGCAGAAGCCCCAGGCGGTGCTCGACGCGGTGAGCCGCTACTACGAGCGGGACAACGCCAATGTGCACCGGGCGGTCTACGAGCTGGCCGCGCGCGCGACCCGGGACTACGAGAACGCACGCGCCACGGTGGCCTCGCATCTGCGCGCGACGGACCCTCGGGAGATCGTCTTCGTGCGAGGCGCCACCGAGGCGATCAACCTGGTCGCACAGGCCTGGGGCCGCAGCAACGTCGGCGAGGGCGACGAGATCCTGGTCACCGGAATGGAGCACCACTCCAACATCGTGCCCTGGCAGATCCTCTGCGAGGAGAAGGGCGCCACCCTTCGGGTGGCGCCGCTCGACGACGCCGGCGACGTGATCCTGGAGGAGTACGAGAAGCTGCTCTCGCCGCGCACACGGCTGGTCGCCCTGGTGCACGTCTCGAACGCCCTCGGCACGGTGAACCCCGTGGAGGAGATGGGCGCGCTGGCGCGCGACCGCGGCATTCCCGTGCTGGTCGACGGCGCGCAGGCGCTGCCCCACATGGAGGTGGACGTACAGAACCTGGGCGTGGACTTCTACGCCTTCTCCGGCCACAAGGCCTTCGCGCCCATGGGGATCGGGGCGCTCTGGGCACGCAGCGAGCACCTGGAGGCCATGCCCCCGTGGCAGGGCGGTGGCGAGATGATCGCGTCCGTCTCCTTCGAGAAGAGCACCTGGAACGACATCCCCTGGAAGTTCGAGGCCGGCACCCCGAACGTGGGAGGCGCCGTGGGCCTGGCCGCGGCGCTCGAGTACCTGGAACGCGTGGGCCTCGATGCGGTTGCGGCCTGGGAGTCCGAGCTGCTGGCCTACGGCACCGAGGTGCTCGGCGAGGTCCCCGGCCTCGAGATGGTCGGCCGGGCGCGGCGCAAGGCGGGCGTGCTCTCCTTCGTGCTCGACTTCGCGCACCCGCACGATGTGGGGACCATCCTCGACCGCGAGGGAATCGCCGTACGCACCGGGCACCACTGCGCCCAGCCGGTGATGGAGCGCTATGGCGTGCCCGCCACGGTGCGCGCCTCGCTGGCGCTGTACAACTCGCGCGAGGATCTGGATGAGCTGGCGCGCGGACTCGCCGTGGTGCGGGAGATGTTCGGCTGATGTCGGACCTGCGAGAGCTCTACCAGTCGGTCATTCTCGACCACAACCGGAACCCGCGGAACGCCGCGCGCCCGGACGAGACCAACCGCGAGGCACACGGCGACAACCCTCTCTGCGGCGACAAGCTCGACGTCTACTGCGTGGTGCGCGACGGGGTGGTCTGCGAAGTGGGATTCGAGGGTGCCGGCTGCGCCATATCGCAGGCCTCCGCCTCGCTGATGACAGAGGCCGTGAAGGGACTCTCCACCGGGGAGGTGCAGAAGATCTTCGACGCCTTTCACGAGATGGCCACCGCGCGCGTCGGCGAGCCTGCAGACACGGCGACTCTCGGGAAGCTGGCCGTCTTCGAAGGCGTCCGCGAATACCCGATGCGCGTCAAGTGCGCGACCCTCGCCTGGCACACGTTGCGGAGCGCGCTCGGAAGCGGCGAAGCCGTCAGCACGGAGTAGACATGAGCGAAGCCGAGAACCCGGAAGAGACACTCCAGGAGCGGGTGATCGCGATGATCAAGACCTGCTACGACCCGGAGATTCCCGTCGACATCTACGAGCTGGGCCTGATCTACGACGTGGACGTGCAGGACAGCGGCGACGTCGCCGTGACGATGACCCTGACCTCTCCCATGTGCCCCGTGGCCGAATCACTGCCTCCCGAGGTGGAGGCCAAGATCCGCACCGTAGAGGGCGTCAACGATGCCCGCGTCGACGTCACCTGGGAGCCGCCCTGGAGCCCCGAGAAGATGAGCGAGGCGGCACGGCTCGAGCTCGGAATGCTGTGAGGGGCGCGGGGATGACCTCCGTCGTCCTCCTCGGCCTCGCTCTCCTGGTGTTCCCGATGTCCCTCGTCGACCGCATGGTCTTCCAGCCCACACCGGGTGAGGATCTGAGACCGTCCGACGTGGGTCTCTCCGGCGAGGACGTCTTCCTGGACACCGACGACGGCGTGCGCGTGCACGCCTACTGGCTGCCCGCAGCGGACGCCGATCGCGCCATCCTGTTCCTGCACGGGAACGCCGGGAACGCCTCGCACCGGCTGCCCAACGCCGCGCTGCTGGTGCGCATGGGAGCGAACGTCCTCCTGATGGACTACCGGGGCTACGGGAAGAGCGAGGGACGACCCAGCGAGCGTGGCGTCTACGCGGACGCCCGGGCGGGCCTCGCCCACCTGGTCGAGAGTCGCGGAATTCCCCAGGAGAGGATCGTGCTCTTCGGGCGTTCGCTCGGTGGCAGCGTCGCCGTCGAGCTCGCCAGGGGACGGGCGCTCGCCGGGGTCATCCTCGAGAGCACGTTCACCTCGATCGCCGACGTGGCGCGCAGCGCGGTCGGGCCACTCGCCGTCCTGGCCGGCCGCCGCTTCGACTCCCGCTCGAAGATCGGCGAGCTGCAGAGCCCCCTGCTCTTCTTCCACGGAGACCGCGACGGGATCGTCCCCTACGCGCTGGGCCGCGAGCTCTACGAGGCCGCCCCCGATCCCAAGGCCTTCGAGACCATCCCCGGGGCCGGGCACAACGACACGGTCGAGCAGGGCGGCAGGGTCTACCTCGAGCGGATCGCGCGTTTCATCGAGCAGCACGCCCCCTGAGAAACGAGTTAAGCTCGGCGCGTGCAGTCGGACCCCGGACGCGTGCTGGTCGCCGGAGCCAACGGCCATCTCGGCCGCAGGCTGCTGGCCCGCCTTCCGCGGACCCGTGCCCTGGTGCGCCGCGAGGGCGCGGCAGACGCGATCCGGGCCGAGGGACTGGATCCGGAGATCGCCGTCGCCGAGTACGGGGACGCCCAGGCGCTCAGACGCGCCGCGGAGGGCTGCTCGGCCCTGGTGCTGCTCGTGGGGATCCTCAAGGAGGGCCCGGGCACCAGCTACGAGGTGGCGCACGAGCTGACCAGCGAGCGGCTGGCGGATGCCGCGGCCGCGGCCGGCATCTCGCGCATCGTGTACCTCTCCATCGTCGGCTCGACCCCCGACAGCCCGAACGCGTGTCTCGCGTCGAAGGGACGAGCGGAGCAGATCCTCCTCCACGGCCCGGTTCCGGCCGTCGTGCTGAGGCTCCCCATGGTCCTCGGCCCGGGCGACTACGCCTCCGCCGCCCTGCGCCGCAAGGCGCAGGCGAAGGTGCTTCCCCTGGTGCGGGCCGGCTCGACCCTCGAGCAACCCGTCGACGCGGACGACGTACTGGCCGCGATCGAGAAGTCGCTCGACGAGACCTTCCCCGCAGACAGCGCACTGGACGTAGCCGGACCCGAGTGCCTCCCCCATCGCGAGCTCGTCATGCGTGCGGCGGCACTCTACGGCAACCGCCCGCGCATCGTCTCCATCCCGTACGGCGCGATGCGCGCCGCGGTCTCCCTGTTGGGCCTCGTGTCCAAGGCGCCCCCCATCACCCTTCCCATGCTGGAAGTGCTCGAGCACGACGATCGGGTGGATGGCGCGGCGGCGGCCAAGCGCCTCGGCATCGAGCTGACCCCTCTCGACGAGACCCTGCGCCGCTGCGTCGGCCCCGAGGCGGAGGACGGATGAGCAGAGCTGCACCCGAAGGGGCGGAGGACGGATGAGCAGAGCTGCACCGGAAGGGGCGGAGGACGGATGAGCGAAGCTGCACCGGAAGGGGCGCCGCCCCGCAAGAACGGGTTCCTCTCCCACGCCATCGGCTGGGCGATCGCGATCGCCTGCTTCGTCTACCTCTACTTCAGGATCGACGCGGCAGCCGCGCGCCAGGGCAGCAGCTTCGCACCGTACCTGGCGTCGGTCTTCACGAGCGTTCCGTGGGGGCAGTGGCTGGCGCTGATGATCCCCTACTCACTCCTCTTCCTGCTCATCGACTCGGCGGTGGTGTGGCGCGTGATCAACTGGTTCAACGCGCGCGTGGCGTACGTGGACGTCCTGCCGGTCCGCGCGAGCACCTACATCATCTCGATCCTGAACGAGCAGGTGGGCAAGGGCGCCATGGCGGTCTACCTGAACCGCCGCGACGGGGTCCCGGGCTGGCAGGTGGGGTCGAGCATGCTCTTCATCATGTTCTGCGAGCTCCTCTACCTGACCCTCTGGGCCACCGTCGGCGTGACCCTGCGCTGGGACGCGCTGCCCGAGGTGTTCCACGCGATCCCCCTCCTGGCGCTCGGCGTAGCGGCCTTCTTCGTCTTCGTCGTGCTCTACTTCCGCGGCACCATCCTGCCCAACAACCGGATCCGCGAGCGCGACATCATGCACGCGTTCCGGCAGGCCCGCCCCGGACACTACCTGGGCATCATCCTGCTGCGCTCGCCGGCCCTGCTCGCCGCCGTCGCCGTCTACACCTCGTGCCTCGGGCTGTTCGGCGTCGACGTCGGGATGGGGGAGATGCTGGGCTACCTCCCGGTGATCTTCTTCGGTGCCGCGGTCCCCGGGCCGATGCGCAGCGTCGCCATAACCCTCTGGGTGACCTTGTTCCCGGACAACGCGGGCGAGATGGCCGCCTTCGGCCTGGTGCAGCACAACTTCTTCATCTTCTTCAACGCGGCCATCGGCCTGCTCTTCCTGCGCAGGGCCAATCGCGAGATCTGGGGATCCGCGCCGACCCCGTCCGCCTGAGCGGACGCTCAGCGCGGAACGCTCCGCCGCCGCACCAGATCGCGTCCCACCCAGAGGAGCCACAGCCAGGCCCCTGCGATCACGGCCGCGCCCAGCACGTGGGTGCCCGGCTGGGCGAGAAAGAGATCGTAGGCCCCGTGCAGGACGATCGAGGCGCCGAGCCCGATCAGGAGCGCCCACCAGCGCCGGTGCAGCACCGCGTGTGCCAGGCCGAGGCCGGCCGGGGCGCTGAGCACGGCGTGGGTGATCGGTGCGGCGATCGCGCGCGCGATCCCGTCCACCAGTCCCAGCTCGCCCGCGAAGAGCAGGCTCAGCGTCTCGGCGAAGGCGAATCCCACGGCCGCGGCCGCAGCGTACACCGGACCGTCCCAGAGCTCGTCGAAGTGCCGGCTGCCCCAGGCCACGAGCGACACCGGAAGGAGCTTCGCGCTCTCCTCCACCAGGCCGATCGAGAGCGCGGCGGGAATCGCCTCGGACCAGTCCCCCGCGAGGGCGCCCCAGGTCACCGTGCGACCCAGCCCGTCGAGGACCCGGTAGCCCAGCAGGCCGGATCCGACGCTGAGCGCACCGGCCGCGAGCGACACCGCGATGATCACGGGCGGCTCGGGACGCACCTTGTCCTTCCAGCGCAGGTAGATCACCCATGCGCCCACCGATGCTCCGGCCAGGCAGACCACCAGCAGAGTCGTCCCCGACACCCCGCGAGACTAGCCCCGTCGGCCGCCGCACGTCCTTCCACCGCCCTGCTAGCGGGGGCGGCCAGCTCGACCGCGGGCACCAGGGCCACCCACGGGGGGCGCTCGCGTATCCCTGCACAGCGCGGCACTGCAATTTCTCGCCGGCTCGAACGTAGAAAGGGTAGGGGGCCCGGATCGGACCCCGCCTCTGGGAGCGACTCCGTTGAGCCAGACCGCATCCGCCGCCTTCTCCATGGGCTTGATC
>JANQFA010000270.1 GCA_028278065.1 Myxococcota bacterium | reverse complement strand
ACCGGCCGGAAGCGGACCCGGGGCTCGGGGGGAGAGGTCCGAAAACGGCTACTTGCGCGGGCCGACCGTGGCATCCTGCAGCCGTGATCCCCGCAGCCGACGTCTGCTACCGCGCACTCGAGAGCCGCGACCCGCGCTTCGACGGCCGCTTCTTCATCGCTGTCCTGACCACGGGCATCTACTGCCGCCCGGTCTGCTCGGCCCGGACGCCCCGGCGCCGCAACGTGCGCTTCTACGCCTCGGCGGCGGCCGCGGCGGAGGCGGGCTTCCGGCCCTGCCGCCGCTGCCGCCCGGAGTCGGCACCGGGAACGGCGGCCTGGCGCGGCACCGGCGCGCCCGTGGGTCGCGCGCTGCAGCTCATCGGCGAGGGGGCCCTCGACGACGCCGGCGTTCCCGAGCTGGCCGAGCGGGTGGGGCTGGGCGAGCGTCAGCTGCGCCGCCTGTTCGTGCGACATCTCGGCGCCTCACCGCAGTCGGTGGCGGCCACGCGGCGCACCCACCTGGCCAAGAAGCTCCTCGACGAGACCGAGCTCCCCATCACCGAGATCGCCTTCGCCTCGGGCTTCTCGAGCGTGCGCCGCTTCAACGACTCCATGAGGCGCGCCTTCCAGGCGGCGCCGCGCGAGCTGCGCCGCGGGGCACGGGGATCGCGCGAGGGCAGCGCGGAGATCGTCCTGCGCCTCGCGTTCCGCGCCCCGCTCGACTGGCGCGGCCTCCTCGCGTTCCTGGCTCCGCGCGCGATTCCGGGCGTGGAGGAGGTGTGCGGGCCGGTCTATCGGCGCAGTGTGCGCCACGGAGACGAAGCCGGCGTGATCCGCGTGGAGCTCGACCGCGACGCCCGCGCCCTGCGCCTGTGCGCGCCCGGCTCGCTGGCACGCTCGATCGGCGTGCTGAGCGCGCGTGCGCGACGGCTCTTCGACCTGGACGCCGACCCGCACGCGATCGCCCTCCACCTGCGCAAGGACCCGCTGCTGCGCACGTGCCTGGGACGGCGACGCGGCCTGCGGGTTCCCGGGAGCTGGGAGGGCTTCGAGGTGGCGGTGCGGGCCATCCTCGGCCAGCAGGTCTCGGTGGCGGGCGCGACCACCCTGGCGGGTCGCCTGGTCGAGCGCCTGGGCGAGCCGCTCTGCGCCGACGCCGAGCGCGGCAGCATCACCCGGACCTTCCCCCGCGCGGAGCGCCTGGCCGAGGCCGGCCGCGGCGCCCTGGCCGGGATCGGCCTCACCCGGGCACGCGCCGCGGCGCTGGCCGGGCTGTCCGAAGCGGTGGCTCGCGGTAGGCTGCGCCTCGACGGACGCGGCGACCCCGGCGCCGTTCGCGAAGCGCTCCTCGCGCTCCCGGGAGTGGGGCCATGGACCGCCTCCTACATCGCCTTGCGCAGCGGGGATCCCGACGCCTTCCCCGAGTCGGACCTGGGCCTGCGGCGTGCGGCCGGCGAGGGCGCGGCCGAGCCGCCCTCCGCCCGGGAGCTGGCCTCGCGCGCCGAGGCGTGGCGCCCCTGGCGCTCGTACGCGGCCCTCGCCCTCTGGGGCGGCTGAACGCGCCCGCCTCGCCGGCAGCTCGAGGCGCGCGCTTCCCCTGGCTTGCCCTCTGGGGCCGGCTGAGGGCGCCCGCCTCGCCACGCGTCGGCGGCCTACAGGCTTTCCCCGGGCCGGCCGATCCGTAGGGCGGGCGGCTGCACGCGCGGCCCGACGGGGACGGTTCTTGGACGATCTGAACAGACGGCGCGCACTGCTGGTGCATCGCGGCGAGCTGGGCGATCTGCGCGAGCTTCTCGGGGAGCTCGACGTGGACGTCTTCGAGCGCGCTGGAGCGGTGCACCCGGAGGAGGCGGCCCAGCGCTGGGACCTGGTCGTCTCGACACCGGCGCTGGTTCCCGACCTGCCCGCCGACGGCGACCGCAAGCGTCCCGTCTGCATCGTGGTCCTGGAAGCCTCCTCCCGGACCCAGACGCTGACGAGGCGGCTGGAGCGCACCGGTGTCGAGTTCCTGCTGCAGCGCCCGTTCCATCCCAGCGCGCTGCGCCTGCTGCTGCTGCGCGCGCTCTATCGCGGCCCCGAGCGACGTCGCGCCCCGCGCGTCCCGATCGGCGCACCGGTCCGTGTGGAGCGGGGGCTGCGCCGGAGCGAGGGCCTCCTGGTGGACCTGTCCGCGGCCGGCTGCCGCGTGAACGTCCAGCGGGGCTTTCGGCGCGGTGACCGGGTCACGCTGGTCATCCCCCGCGCCGTGACCGGGGGACGCCGACTCGCGCTGAAGGCCGAGGTGACCCGAACCGGCTGGTCCGAGGAGCCGGGCAAGGGCACCCGAGAGCTGGTGCTGCGCTTCGGCGGTCTCCCGACGCGCAAGGCCAACCGGCTCGCGGACACGATCGAGCGTCATACGAGCGGCCCGGCCGCCCTGCGCAACCCGGTCGCAGCCGAGGCCGGGGCGCGCGACGGAGCCGAGCGCCGCCGCTGGCCGCGCCGCCCCTTCGAGCGGCGCGTCATCGCCCTGGGCGACGAGGCGGCGCGGGTGCTGGTGGGACGCGACCTGTCCCTCGGCGGGATGCGGGTCGAGCCCGACCGCGCGCTCCGCGTCGGCGAGACCCTGCGCCTGGCCCTGCACGGGGGCGATGCGGAGAGCCCCGCCGTGGTGGAGGCCCATGTCGTGCGCGACGAGGCGGAGCGCGGCTACGTGCTGCGCTTCGCGAACCTCTCGGAGCGCGAGCGATGCTACCTGGAATCGCTCCTCGAGCGCCTGCCCGGCTTGAGCGAGCCCACCGCGGGCCCGACCGGCGCGGGCCTGGTCGTCTCCGAACGGGTCGGCTGAGCCACCCGCGCAGGCGCGTGAAGGGGCACCGGGGCTGCGGCACCCTGGCGCCATGCAACTCCGCCTTCCCGCCGCCGTCGCGGCCCTCCTGCTCCTCGGTGCCTGCGCGCCGCCGGGACTCGAGGGACGTCTACTCGATCTGACCCACCCCTTCGATGCCGAGACGATCTACTGGCCGACCGAGGAGGAGGGCTTCGTCCTCGAGACGGTCGCTGCCGGGAACGAGCCGGGCTACTGGTACGCCGCCAGTCGCTTCCGCACGGCAGAGCACGGAGGCACCCACCTCGACGCGCCCTATCACTTCGCCGAAGGGGGCGACACGGCGGAGGCGATCCCCCTCGAGCGGCTGGTGGCCCCGGGCTTCGTGATCGACGCCAGCGCGGACGACGATCCGAATCGGGAGGTCGAGTTCGACGGCCCGATCCCGCGCGGGACGATCGTGCTGATCCGGACCGGGCACGGCAGGCACTACCCATGGCGCGACCGCTACCTGGGGACCGCCGAGACCGGTCCGGCGGCGATCCCCCACCTGCGCTTCCCCGGCCTCTCCGCGGAGCTGGCGCTGCGACTCGTCGAGGCGGAGGTCGCGGCGGTGGGAATCGACACGGCCAGCATCGACCGCGGGAGCTCCAAGCGCTTCGACGCCCATCGGCATCTGGCCGACGCCGGGATCCCGGTCTTCGAGAACGTCGCCAACCTGGAAGCGCTGCCGGAGTCGGGCTTCACGGTGGTGGCCCTGCCCATGAAGATCCGCGGCGGGACGGGGGGGCCGGTGCGCATCATCGCCGTCCTTCCCTGAAGGGGCGGCGGGCCCGAGCCGCTCTCTCCCCTCGGGGAATCCAGCCTCCCGCTTGATCGCTCGAGTGAGGCTGCTACAACAGTTCATCCGAATATACGGATACAAGGAGCCTCCCATGTCCGATCGCCCGCCCTTCAAGGTGGCCGACCTCTCCCTCGCGGAAGCGGGTCGCCACGAGATCCGCCTGGCCGAGCAGGAGATGCCGGGCCTGATGGCGCTGCGCGAGCGCTACCGCGCCGACAAGCCGCTGGAGAACGTGAAGATCATGGGCAGCCTGCACATGACGATCCAGACGGCGGTCCTGATCGAGACGCTGGTCGAGCTGGGGGCCGACGTCCGCTGGGTGTCGTGCAACATCTTCTCCACCCAGGACCAGGCCGCGGCCGCCGTGGCGCTGGGTCCCGACGGCACGCCGGAGGATCCTCGCGGCGTCGCCGTGTTCGCGTGGAAGGGCGAGACCCTCGAGGAGTACTGGTGGTGCACCCGCGAGGCGCTGGTCTGGCCCGACGGGAGCGGTCCGCACCAGATCGTCGACGACGGCGGCGACGCCACCCTGCTCGTGCACAAGGGCCGCGAGTTCGAGAAGGCGGGCGAGGTCCCCGCGTTCGACGCGCAGAACGAGCCCGAGGAGTGGGGCGTCATCCTCGACCTGCTGCGCCACGAGATGGAGAGCGATCCCGAGACCTGGCACCGGGTCACCGAGAAGCTCCAGGGCGTCTCGGAGGAGACCACCACCGGGGTCCACCGCCTCTACCAGATGGCCAAGGAGGGCACGCTGCTCTTCCCCGCCATCAACGTCAACGACTCGGTCACCAAGTCCAAGTTCGACAACGTGTACGGCTGCCGGCACTCGCTGGTGGACGGGCTCAACCGGGCCACCGACGTGATGCTCGGCGGCAAGGTGGCGGTGGTGTGCGGCTACGGCGAGGTGGGCAAGGGCTGCGCCCAGTCCCTGCGCGGCCAGGGCTGCAGGGTGATCGTCACCGAGATCGACCCGATCTGCGCGCTGCAGGCCGCGATGGAGGGCTACGAGGTCCGCACCCTCGACGAGGTGGTGGAGACGGCCGACGTCTTCGTCACCACGACGGGCAACTTCGACATCATCAAGGCCGAGGACATGGCCCGCATGAAGGACAAGGCCATCGTCGGCAACATCGGTCACTTCGACAACGAGATCGACATGGCCGGTCTCAAGAAGGTGCAGGGCATCGAGACGGTCAACATCAAGCCCCAGTACGACGAGTGGATCTTCCCCGACGGCCACTCGGTGCTGATCCTGGCGGAGGGGCGTCTGCTCAACCTGGGCTGCGCGACGGGCCATCCGAGCTTCGTGATGAGCGCCTCGTTCACCAACCAGGTGATCGCGCAGATCGAGCTGTGGCAGAACCAGGCCAAGTACGACAAGCAGGTCTACATGCTGCCCAAGCACCTGGACGAGGAGGTGGCGCGGCTGCACCTGGATCACCTGGGTGTGTCGCTCACGAAGCTCACCCAGGAGCAGGCCGACTACATCGGCGTCCCGGTCGAGGGCCCCTACAAGCCGGACTACTACCGCTACTAGCCGGGTCGCGCTCCGGCGGAACGGCGAAGCATGGTAGAGGTCCCCGGCTAGGGCACGGCGCAGGCCGGAGGTGCGGGGGCTTCCAGGGCGAGGAACTTCCCGGTCCCGGAGCCGGTCTGGGTGACGTCCTGGTCCTTGCGGATCCGGCCTCCGAAGTCGAGGCAGAGGCGCTGATCGCTGCCCAGGTCGAGGGCCACGGCCAGCCCGCCCTGGGAGGGCTGCTCGTCGAGGGTGAAGCCCAGCCCCGCGCCCTTGCACACCGCATTCACGGCGCGGCCCGCCAGCACGATCACCCGTCGGCACGGGTCGCCGGCCGTCCCCGCGCCCCGGTAGCGGTAGCCCTTCGCGCCCGCCGGCTTGCCGAGCGCCGTCCAGCCCGAGGAGGGCAGCGGGACCACGTCCATCTCGGTGGTCGTCGGGTTGTAGACGGTCAGGGTGGCGCCGTGGAGGGTCGGATCGCCCAGGCCGTCCTTGGCGGGCACCGCCACCTTGGTGTCGCGGCTCGCCAGAACGACCTTGCGCTTGCTGGCATCCGTGGCGCGGTCGATGACCAGGAGCTTGCGCCCGCTGAGAAGACCCCCGTCCGCCAGCGCACAGGTGGCGGCACAGCCGTCGCCCGGCAGCGTGTTGCCGTCGTCGCAGATCTCGCCCTCGGTGACGATGCCGTTGCCGCAGCCCGTGAGCGTGCAGTTCGAGTCGCAGCCGTCGCCGTCCACCAGGTTGGTGTCGTCGCAGGCCTCGTCCAGCTCGGTGATCCCGTTGCCGCAGGTCTGTCGGTCGCAGACGTCTCCGGCGCCGTCTCCGTCGGCGTCCGCCTGGTCGGTATTGGCGATCGTCGGGCAGTTGTCGATCCCCTCCGGGATCTGGTCCTGATCCGAGTCGGTCACCCCGATCACCACCGGGTCGGGGATGCAGAGGAAGCCGTCGGCGCAGTCCGTGTCCGTGGTGCAGGTGCCTTCGGCCTCGGCGCAGCGCAGGATTCCGGCCCCGTTGTCCATGCAGAACTCGCCGGAGGGGCAGGCGCTGGTGTCGGCGCCGCAGTTCTGGGCTCCCACGTCCGCACAGCGGCCCGTGCTGAGCAGGATCTCGGACTCGGCGTCCCCGTCCTCCTCGTCGTCGCCCAGGGGATCGCTGCCCGAGTCGCCGCCCGGGTCGAGGACCTCGCCGATCACCTTGGCCTCGCCGTCGCGCACGTTGAACAGCTTCACCAGCAGGTCGAGCTGATCGCCGTCGCCGTTGCCGTCCTCGCCCTCCTGGGCCTCGAGCTGCAGGTAGCGGACCGTGTCGGCCATCACCCGGTAGGGGCGGCGCGGATCGCAGGCCACCAGGCTGCAGGGGACCGCGGACTCGCCGGTCTCGATCAGCTCGCCGGTCGCCAGATCGACGATCCGCAGCACCGCGTCGTCGCTGTCGCCATCGCCGTTCAGGATCTGGCCGTCCTCGGCCGCCTCGGAGGTGCGGAAGGCCAGCAGCGAGGAGCCCACCACGAACTCCTCCACCGCGGGGGAGTCGGCCAGCGGCACGAGCTGGTCGTCCACCAGCGGGATCAGCGCGCCCGTCGTCCCGTCCACCAGGCGCAGCACGCGGTCGTCGGCATCCGGATCGCCGTTGAGGGAGACGCCGCCCTGGGCGGCCTCCGGCACCGCGACGACGACCAGGTCCCCGGCCACGGCCAGCGCATCCGCGGCCTGCTGGGTGTTGATCCAGCCGGAGGTGCCGCAGTCGGCGCCGGCCCCGGCGGCCGTGGGGGCGCGCACGTGGAGGACCTCGTCGTCCGCAACGGCATCGGCGTCCCCGTTCAGCTCGGCGCCCTCACCCGCCTCGGAGATCAGCGCCGCCAGGCGCGTGTCCGAGAGGGCCAGGTCCGTGGCCGCGCAGCGCAGGTTCGTCACGGCCACGCCGTCCCAGAGGTGCACGACGTCGTCCTCCTCGTCGGCGTCCCCGTTCAGGAGGGCGCTGGGCTGCAGGCAGTCGGCGGCCGCGGACGGCCCGGCGGACTCGGGGCGGAGGAACGCCACGGTGCCCGCTTCGACGACGAGCGAGCGCGCCGGGCAGAGGTCGCTGACCGTCCCCGTCCCGGCATCCAACACGCGCAGGACCGTGTCGAAGACGTCCCCGTCTCCACTGAGATCGGCTGAGAGGTCGAGGGGGTCCGGCCCGCGTACGAAGACGTCCTCGCCCGTACGGTCACCCGTCTCCGGATCGAGGCCGACGTAGTTGGTGTCGCCCGGGACCAGATTCGTGGCGTTGCTGGCAAAGGCCACGGTGCGGCCATCCTCGGAGATGTCGAGCCACGTCCCGATCACGGTTCCGTGCGGGTTGTTCACGGCGCCGAAGTCGGCCTCGGCGCCCAGGGTGCTCACGCTGACCCGGGCGGTCTCGCCGGTGACGTGGTCGCGCAGGAAGACGTCCCGCTCGAGGTTGGTGTCGCCGGGGACGACGTCGTCGTCGGCCGTGGTGAAGACCGAGAAGCGGCCGCTGCCCGAGAGCGTTGCGTGGTTGACGGTGACGGCCTCGCCGAGCCAGGTGGCGCTCCCGACGAAGGTCCTGCCGCGCTCCAGGTCGCGGACGAAATGGCCGCCGGTCGCTCCCGGGACGAGGTTGTTGGCTCCGCTCTGGAAGCCCACGTAGCGGCCGTCGGACGACATGCTGGGACGGGTCGCGGAGCCGGATGCGGCATTCCCGTCGAAACCGATGCTGACGAGACGCGTCGTGCCCGTGGTCCGGTCCCGCACGAAGCTCTGGGACCCCAGCAACGGGTAGGTCCCGGTGAAGGTGACGTCCAGCGTCCTGGAAGCGCTCTGGAACGCAACGCGGCTGCCGTCCGCGGCCATGGCGTTGGGGCTCGACGCGATCGAATCACCGCTGTTCCCGTCGGCCGGCTGGCCGCCGGCGTCGTCCAGGCTCAGGATCTCCGTCGAGATGCCCCCGATCTCGGTCTGCTCGTCGAACACGAGGTCCTCGTCGGCGTCCCGGTCGTGGAGATAGACGTCGCGGAAGCCGTTCAGGTCGCTCGGCAGCAGGTCCGGGCTGGCGCTGAACGACACCACGCGGCCGTCGTCGGAGATCCCGTGGAAGCCCCGGTACTGGCCCGCCAACGACACACCGCTCGAGTCGACACTGATGCGCGGGGTGAGGCCCGTGAGGAGGTCGTGCACGAAGTACTGGAACGTGCCGGGCTGCTGCCCGATCGCGTCCGGTGTCATCGCGTTGCCGCCCGCCATCATCGCGACGTGGTTCCCGTCACCGGAGAGATGCCCGGCGCTCGCATTGTTGGCCTGGACGCCATTCGAGTCGACGCTCACCACCTGGGTGACACCGCTCACGCGGTCGTGCAGGAAGATGTCCCGATTCGTGCCGTTGGTGTCGGTCGCGATCAGGTTCGAGGCCTGGCTGCCGAAGGAGACGCGGAGGCCGTCGTTCGAGAGCGAGGGGTTGTAGCTGTCCCCGTTTCCTTCACCGCCAAACGAGTCGACGCTCACGCGCTCGGTGACCTGCTGGGCCAGTGCGGCCTCGGGGGTGAGGAAGTAGACGTCATCCCCCGACACCGCGACGCTGCGGCGATCTACGACGGGACCCCCGTCGATCGTGAGGGGACTCGAGGGGTTCGTCAGCTCCGCCACCGAGCCCGGCGTGACCCGGTACACGCGCAGGATCGGATCGAAGACGTTGCCGTTGGCGTTCGCGTCCTGCTCGAGCGGCAGGTCCTGGACACCCTGGAACGGCTCGGATTCGAGGAAGGCCACCACTTCGCCGTCCGTCTCGATTGCGGGATAGCGGAACCCCTCCTGACGGATCTGCGTGACGGCCCGCGCATCCGATCCCAGCGGTCCGATCGGGAGGACGGCGCCGGTCTCCCTGTCCCGGATCGTCACGACCGGGTCCAGGGCGTCGCCGTCGCCGTTGCGGTCCTGGGCGTCCACGCCCTCGAGCACGGGGAAGACGAAGCTCTCCTCCCCCTCCGCCAGCGCCGCGATCGGCACCGGGTCGTCCCGCACCGCCGTGTACTCGCCCGCCGCGCCCACCAGGCTCACCGGACCCACCCCAGCTTCGGTGTAGCGGTCCGAGAAGTCGAACAGCGGCGCACTGCAAACGTTCTGGGAGCAGTCCCCGTTGTCCGAGCACGGAGCCCCCTCGTCGTCCCCGCCCACGCAGCCCTGCCGCGCGATGCGGATGATCCCGCGCGGCGCGTCCACCGAGCCGAAGAGCGTGGGATCGCTCCCCGACGGGTCCGCCAGCGGCGTGAAGACCGGCGGCAGGACGATCCCCTCCGGCGAGTACGAGCCCACGAAGCCGTCGCCCGGGATCGCGATGGGCGTCCCCGGCGAGGACGTGAAGGCGTCGACGCTGCTCGCCCCCCTTGCCAGCTGCGGCACGGGAATCCCGTCGATCCGCAAGAGCACCCGCGCGTAGTCCATCGGGATCAGCGCGTTGCCCGCCGCGTCCGTGGTGAAGTGGACCGTCGTCGACCCGGGGATCGTGATCATGTCCTCCAGGTCGTTCGGCGGCGGCAGCGCAGTGAAGTGACCGAAGACCGGATCCGCCAGCAGGGGACTCGTCCTGCAGGTCCCGTCGCGCTCGTAGAGCTCGTCCACGCAGGCCACGACGCCCGTCGTAGCCGTGTCGCCCGAGAGGTCGGCGCAGCGCGTCGTGGCGAGCCCGCACTGGAGGGGAGCGCCCCGGCGGCCCACCACGATCTTGGCCGGCCCGGCATAGGTGATGCCGTCGCCGCCGACGCCCACCAGCGTGTCGGTGTCGGGGAAGCGGAAGGCCAGGCGGCTCGTGCTCGGCGCGACCAGCTCGCTCGGACCGGCCGGGAGGCAGGTGGCCGTGCCGCCGACCCCGAGGTCTCCCTCGCAAGCGGTCAGCTCCGAGGCGGGCACGTCGCCGCAGTCGTTGGCCAGGACGACGGCATTGGCCGGTCCCTGGGGCGGGGTGAAGATCAGGGTGACGATGTGGTCGTCGCGGGCGTCACCGTCCAGATCCACGTCGACGAAGCCCGTCGAGGCCCCGTCGCAGACGTCCGGGCGCACGCGCACCTCCACGCGATCGCCGGGACTCGCGTACGGGGTGCTCGTGGCCCCCAGGCCGCCCCGAAACACGCCCATGGCGGCGGGGATCACGTTGCAGACCGCCGACGCGGACTGGGAAACGGCCAGGGTGAGAAGACCGATCCACACGACGACTGCCCGTCCGAGGACGCGCCGGCCCGCTGCGCTCATAGCTCTGCATCTCCCTCGCATGACCACGTGATTCCATCCTAATCCCGGGTGGCGCGCGGGTGTGTGAACTCTTTCACAGATCCGTGTCGATCGTCGGGAGGCATGGCGAGCGAGTCGGTCTTCGACCGCGGATACCCGGGCAACTTCTCCTCCGCGATCGGTGGAAACACCGACCCGGAACGCGACGGATCTCGCCCGAGGATGCGAGATCCCCGCGGGAGAGACGACGACGCCGGGCTCTCAGACCCCCGTTCGCCGCCGGCTACCATGCCGCCAGCGGTCGGCGCCGGCGTCGACTCCGTCTCGCCCGTGCCGTGCCCGGGTGGCAGGCCACCACGTCGAATGGAAGCCCGATGACCCACGAGCGAGAGCTGCTGGTCGGGCGGCGCAGCCGCTTCACCGAGCTGCGCAGTGCCCTGCAGATCTTCGTGGAGTACATGCGCGGCCTCCGCGCGCTCCACTTCGCCGGTCCCTGCGTCACGGTGTTCGGGTCCGCCCGCTTCCAGGAGGGCGACCGCTACTACGAGCTGGCTCGCGAGCTGGGAGGCGCCCTCGCCGATCAGGGCTGGACCGTGATGACGGGCGGCGGGCCGGGGATCATGGAGGCGGCCAACCGCGGCGCCCGCGAGGCCGGAGGTCCGTCGATCGGCTGCAATATCGTGCTGCCCGTCGAGCAGGAGCCCAACCCGTACCTCGACCGCTACGTCCACTTCGACCACTTCTTCGTGCGCAAGGTGATGCTCGTGAAGTACTCCCATGCGTTCGTGGTGATGCCCGGTGGCTTCGGGACGATGGACGAGGTCTTCGAGACGCTCACCCTGGTGCAGACCGGCAAGATCTCCCAGTTCCCGATCGTGGCCCTGGGCAGCGACTACTGGGGCCACCTCTCACACCTCGTCGGCCACATGATCGACCAGGGCACCATCGACGCGGGCGAGGCCGACCTGGTCTTCATGACCGATTCGGTGCCGGACGCGGTCGCCCACATCGCCGAGGCCTACCGCCGGCGACGCGACCTGGAGCCCCGCTACGTTCCGCAGCCTCTGCGCGTCCTCGGCGAGTCCCGGCCCCGCAACCACGGCACGGGCCGCTGAGCAGCGCGCCGGCCGCTGGGCGGCACGCCGGCCGGCTGCTAGGCCAGGTACATGCCGCCGTTCACCTGGATCACCTGACCGTTGACGTAGCCGGAGATCTTCGGGTCGGCGAGGGCGCAGATGAAGTGGGACATGTCCTCCACCTCGGCGATGCGCCCGGTCAGGGTCGCGCGCCCCATCCCCGCGATCACGTCGGGCCCCACCTCGGCGAGCATCGGCGTGTTCACGGGACCCGGCGCGATCGCGTTGCAGCGCGCCCGGTAGCCTGCGAACTCGCGCGCCGTGGTGCGCGTGGCGGCCTCGATGGCGCCCTTGGCCGCCGTGTAGTCGATCTGGCCGATGTTCCCGTTGCGCGCCGAGACCGAGGAGAAGTTCACGATGTAGCGGTTCACGCCGTCGTCGAGGGGCTGGTTGCCGTTCTCCTTGAAGAGCGGATGCCAGTGCTGCGCCGCAACCTCGCGGGTGAAGAGAAAGGTGCCGTGGAGATGCACGGCCAGCACCAGCTTGAAGTCCTCGTAGCTCTTCTTCGTGATGCGCGCGTCGCGGGTGACGCCCGCCACGTTGACCATGCCGTTGACCTGGCCGGTCGCCTCGAGGGTCGCGGACACCGCCCCCTTCACGGCCTCCTCGTCGGTGACGTTTGCGGGCGCCACGATCGGCTCGGGCGCGCCCGAGCCCGCGATCTCGCTCTGCACCTCCTTCAGCCTGCCCTCGTCCAGGTCGACGAGCGCCACGGTCGCACCGTGGGCCGCCAGCGCGCGGGCCACCGAGTTCCCGATGCCCTGCCCGGCGCCGGTGACGATGTGGGTCTCGCCCGTGAAGGCGCCTTCCCGGAGCACTCGATCCATGTTCCTCTCCTTCGCCTCAGGAGGCCTTGGCGATCACGTTGTCCGCGAAGCCCCTCAGCGCGTCGAGCTTCTGCTGAAGGGGCTGGTCCACGCCCGAGTAGGGGTTGCGGAAGCCGACCACCACGTCGGTCACGCCCTTGTCCTCGAGCCGCCTGCAGCCATCGATCGTGAAGGCGTCCATCGAGATCACGTGGATCTCGAAAGGCTTGCCGCCGGTCCCGTACTCCCGGCGCAGCTCCTGGATGCGCGCGATGGCGCCGTCCAGGTCGGCGCCCTGACCGCCGCCCGCGTGCATCCAGCCGTCGCCGACGCGGGCCGCGCGGCGCAGTGCCGGGTCGGCGTGCCCGCCGATCAGCACCGGAATCGGCTGGTCCGGAACCGGGTTGATCTTGAGGCTGGGGATGTCGTAGTGCTCGCTCCGGAACGAGTAGTACTCGCCACTCCAGAGGCCGCGCATGATCTCGATCATCTCGTCCATCCGCCTGCCGCGCGTCTTCCAGTCCGTGCCGGTCGCCTTGAAGTCCTCCGGCCAGGGCGACAGCCCGACGCCGAAGGCGAAGCGGTTGTTCGAGAGAACGGCGACGCACGCCGCCTGCTTCGCCACCAGCACCGGCTGCCGGATCGGCAGCTTCACGACGAAGGTGGTGAAGCGCAGCCGCTCGGTCACCGCCGCGAGGTAGGGGATCATCGTGAACGGCTCGAGCATCGGCACGCCGTCGAGGAAATCGCGGTTGCCGTCGTCGGTGTACGGGTAGGCGGCGTCCGAGTGCTCGGGATAGATGATGCTGTCCGGAACGGTGAAGGAGTGCCACCCGTGCTGGTCGGCGGCCACCGCCAGCGGGAGGTAGTGGGTGACGTCGCACATCGATTCCGCGTAGGTGAAGCGCATGGGAGTCCTCCGCAGGCACCGGAGGCTAGCTCTCGTGGACGAGGCCGACGAGCCGCCCTACTCTCCGACGATGAATCTCCTCGACGGGATCGACGTTGCCTGCTTCGACCTCTTCGACACGTTGATCCGCGTCGATGTCGAGCGCCTGCCGTCGGTCGCGTTCGACGGCCGTCCCATCCGCTCGACCCTGCCCATCGTCCACGAGGAGATCTTCGCGCCGCGAGGAATCGCCCTGGGCCATCTGGCCGAGACCGTGCGGAGCATGTGGTTGAGCGTGCGCGAGGAGCTGAACCGCGAGCACGGGAGCGATGACGAGCGCTGGGCGGAGATGGCCGCCATCGACAAGTACCGGCGCGTCGTCGCGGACCTGGGCGTGAGCGACGCCCGAGAGCAGGACGCCCTGGCCCGCGAGATGGCGGACACCCACCACCGCACCCTGGTCTCGGCGTCGCTCCCCATGGAGGGCGCCGCCCCCGTGCTCGAGCGCGTGCGCACGCGCGGGATCCGCACGGCCCTGGTCTCCAACTGGGACCACTCGGCCGCCGGGTCCACGATGCTGGAGCACACCGGCCTCGCGGATCTGCTGGACCACGTGGTGATCTCGGAGGCGGTGGGGGTGCGCAAGCCGCATCCGCGCATCTTCGATCGCGCCCTGGAGCCGTTCGACGGCGCCCCCGAGCGTTCGCTCCACGTGGGCGACCTGCCCCGGCCCGACGCCTGGGGGGCCGGGCGGCTCGGCTTCCGGACCGTGTGGATCAACAAGAACGCCGAGCCCTACCCCGAGAGCGAACACCCCCCCACCCTCGAGATCGGGCGCCTGGTGGACCTCCTGGACCATCTCTAGCGTCCAGCTCGACTTTCGTGATAGTTTCGCCCGATGGCCCGGCGAGGTGTGCACGCGAATCCCAGGAGCCGCTTCGAGCGGACCTGGGTCGAGACGGACCCCGAAGAGGAGGCCGCCCGCCTGGACGCCGTGCCGCGTCTCGAGACGCGCCTGCTGGACGACCCCACGCGCCGCATCCTCTCCACCAACGACAGCCCCGACGTCGGCTTCGACGTGAGCGTGAATCCCTACCGCGGCTGCGCCCACGGGTGCAGCTACTGCTACGCGAGGCCGACCCACGAGTACCTGGGGTTCTCGGCGGGCCTCGACTTCGAGACGAAGATCCTGGTCAAGCGAGACGCGCCGGCCCTCCTACGCAGGGCCCTGGAGGCGCGGCGCTGGCATCCCCGGGTGATCGCGCTGTCGGGCGTCACCGATCCCTACCAGCCGGCCGAGCGAGCCCTGCGCATCACGCGCGGCTGCCTCGCGGTGCTGGCCGAGTTCCGGAATCCGGTGGCGGTCATCACCAAGAACGCCCTGGTGAAGCGCGACGCCGACCTCCTCCGCGAGCTCGCCCGCCACGAGGCGGCGGCGGTCGACGTCTCGATCACCAGCCTGGATCCGGCGCTGCAGCGGGCGATGGAGCCACGCGCCTCGTCCCCCGCGCAGCGACTCCACGCGGTCGAGGTCCTCGCTCGGGCCGACATCCCGGTGGGCGTGATGGTGGCGCCCATCGTGCCGGGCCTGAACGACCACGAGATCCCGGGCATCCTGGAGGCGGCCGCGCACGCGGGGGCCGCCTGGGCCTCCCACATCGTGCTGCGCCTTCCCCACGGCGTGCGCGAGCTCTTCGCCGAGTGGCTCGAGCGCCACTTCCCCGAGCGCAGGCAGAAGGTGCTGAACCGCGTTCGCGAGGTGCGCGGCGGACGGCTGAACGACCCGCGCTTCGGCAGCCGGATGCGCGGCGAAGGACTCTATGCGGAGCAGATCGGCGCCCTGTTCGCCTCGGCCGCCCGACGCCACGGCCTGGACGGGCCACGCCGCGCGCTCTCCAGCGCCGCCTTCCGCCGGCCGGGAGGGGAGCAGCTCGGCCTCTGGTAGAGTTCCCGCGCGCACTGCGCGCGTGGGAGGGGGAAGGGGGATGCGCCTGCTGCGGATCGCGGCGATCGTGCTGGGCATCGCGCTGGCGATCGCCGTCGCCGCACCTCTCCTCCTCCTCGCCGTCGGGATCCGGGTGGACGTGAGCGCCTTCGCGGCGCAGATGGCTCCGCTGGCGAGCGAGTCCATGGGTCGCGAGGTGAGCATCGACGGACCCGTCTACGTGGTGCCGAGCTACTGGCCCACCCTCGAAGTCCACGGTCTGCACCTGGCGGACCCGTTCGGCGAGCCCGGCAGCGAGTTCGCCTCCCTGGGCCAGGCGCGCATCGTCCTCTCGCTGATGCCGATCGTGCTCCAGGGCAAGCTGAGGATCGAGGAGATCAGCGCCGAAGCCGTGCGCGTCAACCTGGTCCGCTACCGGAACGGAGACGCGAGCTGGGCCTTCGACATGGGCTCAGGATCGGAAGCTCCGGCCGAAGTCGAGGCGACGCCCGACGCCCCCGCGGAAGATGCGGAGGAGGAGGAGCGGGAGGTCGCCTTCCGCGAGCTCGAGGAGCTGTCGTTCCGCGACGTGGAGGTCCACTACCTCGACGAGAGCAGCGGGGAGCGCGTCGATCTCGTGGTCGACGAGTGTCTCGGGGCCGCCGCGGAGAACGAGCCCATCCGGCTCTCGATGGAGGGACACTACCAGTCCGAGCCCTTCTTCCTGCGCGTCGGCGCCGGCCACCTGGCCGACCTCCTCTCGGCGCGGCCGGAGCTTCCCCTCGACCTCGAGCTGGGCATCGCCGGCTCGGCCCTCGAGATCGGGCTCGATCTGGAAGACGCAGCCGAAGGGCCGGACGAGGACGCGGTGCGCTTCGCCGAGGCGGCCGGGCGCTACTGGCTGCGCTTCGAGTCCGAGGAGCTGACGCGGCTCGGCGCGATCGCCGGCATCGACCTGCCTCCCCTCGGACCCATCCGGCTGCGCGCCCACGCGGAGCTGACACCCAGCCACTGGAAGCTGACCGAGCTGAAGCTCCAGGTCGGCGAGACCACGCTCGCGGGAACGGCCGACCTGGAGGACGATCCGGAGGCCCCGCGCCCGCGCGCCTCGTTCGATCTCACCGCGCAGCGCTTCCGCATCGACGACTTCCAGGCCGAGGGCTGGTCCCTGGCGACCGGCAGCGAGGCCGCCGAGCCCACCGACGAGGAGCCGGAGGTGACGCCTCCCGCGCGCGACGACGAGGCCCCCCAGGTGCTGGTGGATCCCGAGGTGATGCGGCGCCTGGACGCGCGGCTGAGCATCTCGGTGGACGACGTGCTGCTCGGGGACGAGTCGCTGGGCGGCGGCGAGCTGGTGGCGGAGCTGAAGGACGGGCGCTTCGAGCTGGCGCCGGTGACCGTGCGCATCCCGGGCGGCTCGTTCGCAATGGCCGCCGCCTTCGAGCCCACGGAATCGGACGTCCACGGCCGCTTCGACTTCCAGGTGGAGGCGTTCGATCTGGGGGTGCTCGCGCGGCGTGCCCAGCCCGAATCCGAGATGGGCGGCCGCCTCGACGTCGACTTCGAGATCGAGTCGCGCGCCCCCGACGCGCAGCGACTGATGCAGCGGGCCAACGGCCACATCGACCTCTCGCTGGTACCCGTGAATCTGGAGGCGGGGACGATCGACCTGTGGGCCGTCAATCTGCTGGCGGCGGTCCTGCCCGTGGTCGCGAGCGGCGAGTCCCATGTGAACTGCGTGGTGGGCCTCTTCGACCTGGCGGACGGTGTGCTCACCACCCACTCCCTGCTGATCGACACCACCCGCATCCAGGTGAGCGGTGTGGCGCGCGCCGACTTCGAGACCCAGGAGGTCGAGGCCATGCTCCAGCCGCGCCCCAAGAAGCCCCAGTTCTTCAGCCTGGGAACGCCCGTCCAGGTGAGCGGCAGCTTCGCCGACTTCGGCGTCGGGGTGAGCGCAGCGGACCTGGCGGGCACCGTAGTCCGGGTGGTGACCGACCTGGCCACCTTCCCGCTGCGGCTCTTCTTCACGAAGCGGGTCTCCGCCGACGGCGCCGAGGCCTGCGCAGCCGCGCGAGATCGCAGCACCCCCGTGGATTGAGGCGCGCGAGCCCAGCCCTACCGTGGACCGACGGCGGACTCGGAGCCCGGCAGCCGTCCGCACAGGGAACGGCGGACTCCCCCGCGACGGGTGCGCCGTCGCATTCAGTCCCTTCGCGGGTCCAGCTTGCGGATCCCGCGGCCGACCGGGTCCACCGTGCGCCCGACCCCTTCCCCCAGCTTCCGGGCGGCCGAGCCACCGGAGCGTGCGACCCCGGGGATCTCCCAGCTCCCGTGGGCCAGGCCGCGGAGGTCCCGAGTGAGGTCTCCCACCACGTCCGCCGGCATCTCTCCGGTGTGCGCGAGCGCGTCGAGGATACCCACGACGATCCGGTCGAGGAGTTCGCCGGCCACCACCCCGGCCGCTTCCGCACCGCCCACGTCCGTCAGCACGATCTCGGGCACCTGGATCCGGGTCTCCTGGAACTCGCCACGCAGACCGACGGCCAGGTGCGCGGTGAGATCCTCGATCACGACTCGCGCCACCCGGAAGCGCTTCCCGGGACCGCCCTCGTCCGCTCCCGGCGCCGAGCTGCGGCCCGAGTCCGAGCGGCGCAGGTTCCCCAGCACGACCCCGTAGTTGGTGCGGCGCAGGTCGCGCTCGAGCGAGATCGCCGCCCCGCGCAGGCACAGCTCCGAGATCACGACGGTATCCGCGCGGAGCGAGCCCGCGGCCACCTTGGCGGTCCCGGTGCCCAGGGTGAAGAAGTTCCGCTCCCGGAAGCCTCCGGGATTCTCGATCTCGAAGCCTCCGATGCGGAGCGACGGCGGGAAGAAGCCGATCGAGATGAAGTCGATGGTGGTGTCCACACCCAGCGCCGCGCTGCCCTGGGTCTCGATCACGCGCTCGGCCACGGCGTTGATCTGCCAGATCGAGAGCCCCATCACCACGACCACGGCCGCCAGCAGCACGATCACGACCCTTCGCAGCCAGTCCATGGCGCGCAGCATAGGCGAAATCGGGGAATTCCCCGGGCCCGCTCGGGCCTCAACCCCGTCGGCAGGCGGACCGATGAAGCCTCGGGGATGTGGGACTTTTCCGCGACGACCGACCGCCTTCGCCGCCCGGGGAAACTCGTGTGGGCGTTCCTCATCGTGGCCGGCCTCGGCAGCAGCGCCGGCGCGGCAGAGGAGGCCTCCCCGTCCCCGGCGGGCGGCCCGCGTTTCGAGGCACCGCTGGGTCCCGAGCCCGACGCGCAGCAGGGGCCGCCCGAGGCGCCGGCGGACTCCGGGGCCGCACCCCTGGTGCGCGAGCGACTCGAAAAGCTCGGCGGCTCCGAGCCGGTGCGCCGCTTCCTGCAGCTGGGTGAGCGCCTCCGCGACGAAGAGACCCGCGCCGAGGCCCTGGCTCTGGTGGGCACGACCCTCGCGCTCCTGGTGGGCCTCCCGCTCCTGGTCTTCGTCGGCTTCCCGCTCCTGCGCGGCCGCGGCGATCTGACCGTCACCCTCGGCTACCCCGACGAGCTGGACGGGAGCTTCCGCGTGCGGATCCTGAAGCGCCGACCCAAGCGCGCGCGGGGGCCGCGGCGGGGCCAGGCGGATCCCGGAGTGGACCGCTCGGCCACCCGCAACGACCACCCCATGGTGACCCGGGAGACCCGCTTCCAGCGCATCCAGGCCCGCGGCTGGTGGGTGACCGTGGAGGGGGTCCTCGCAGACCCGGACAGCGACGAGGTGCTGGAGTCGCGCTGGGCCCAGGAGCGCGTCCGCGTCCGAAGAGGAAAGACGGTGCGGCTCGCCTTCGACCTCGAGCCCGAGCGCTGCCCGGTCGACGTCAAGGTGCTCTGGGACAAGCGGCCCGTGCGCGAGGCCCAGGTGGCCCGGCACGGCATGCCCGGGTCGGTGCGGCGAGCCAACGGCGGCACCCTGCGCCTGAAGCTCGAGCGCGGCTCGCACGTCCTGGTGGTCGGGAGCGGCGACCGCGTCGCCGAGCGCTCGGTGGACGTGACTTCCTACCGCACCACCTGGGCGGTGGTGGACCTGGGCGGGAGCGACGCGCTCCTCTTCAAGGGCTGTCCGCCCGCGGTGGAGCCCTATCTGCAGGGCGACTACGCGGGTGCGGCGCGCGCCCTGGAGCGCGAGGGGCAGGCCAGGGTGGCCCACGTGCTGCTGGGCCGCCTGGACGAGGAGCACGGCCGCACGGCTTCCGCGGCCGAGCACTACGAGAAGGCGGATCGGCTGGTCGAAGCAGCCGAGCTGTGGGCGTCGCTCTCCGAGTTCGAGCGCAGCGCGACCCTGTTCGATCGCGGGGGAAGGCTCGTCCCGGCGGCCGAGATGTACCGAGCCGCCGGCGAGCTCGCGGCTGCCGGCGGCGCCTACGAACGCGCCCAGGAGTGGGCCCAGGCGGCGGCCTGCTACGAGGAGGCCGGCGAGGAGGTCCACCTGACCGGCGCGCTCGAGCGCCTGGGCTCGTACTTCCGCGCTGCCGAGCTCTGCATCGAGCGCAGCGACTGGACGCGTGCGATCCGCAACCTGCAGCACGTGGCACCCGGCGACGCGCGCTACGCCGAGGCATGCCAGATGCAGGCGCGCTGCTACGACGAGCTGGGCGACCCCGAGCTGGCCGCGCGCAAGCTCGACGAGCTGGTACGCGCAGCGGGCCCCGAGGGCGCACCCCTCGACATCCAGCTCCGCCTCGCCGAGGTGCTGGAGCGGAGCGGAGAGCACGAGCGGGCGCTGCAGCTCTACGAGGCCGTGCGCGAGCGGGATGCCAGCCGCGAGCTGCACACCGTCATCGAGAGCCTGCGCAAGAAGGTGAGCCGAGACCAGAACGCCACCGTCAGCCACGACCCGAGCGTCGACCGCGCCTTCGCCACCCCGGGGTTCCGCCGCTACGAGCTGCTCGAGGAGATCGGGCGGGGCGGGATGGGCGTGGTCTACAAGGCCCGCGATCAGCGCCTGGGGCGCATCGTCGCGCTCAAGAAGCTCCCGGAGAACCTGCGCGATCACCCCAAGGCCGTGGGCCTCTTCCTGCGCGAGGCGCAGGCCGCCGCGGCGCTGAACCACCCCAACATCGTCACCCTCTTCGACGCCGACGAAGAGGACGGGACCTTCTTCCTGACCATGGAGCTCCTCGAGGGCCAGAACCTCTACACGATCCTGCGGCGCGCGGGGCGCATCAAGCCGCGCGACGTGGCGCGGCTGGGCGTCCAGGCCTGCGCCGGGCTCTCGTATGCCCACGAGCAGCGCATCGTGCACCGGGACATCAAGACCGGGAACCTCTTCTTCACCACCGGCCGGGTGCTCAAGATCATGGACTTCGGGCTCGCCAAGATGATCGAGGAGGTGCGCCGGGCGGTGACGGTGGTGGCCGGAACGCCCTACTACATGGCGCCGGAGCAGTCCGCCGGCGAACAGGTGGACCACCGTGCCGACCTCTACGCCCTGGGCGTCACCCTCTTCGAGCTGGCGACCGGCAGCCTCCCCTTCGAGGAGGGCGACGTGGCCCTGCAGCACCGCGACAGCCCGCGCGTCGACCCGCGCACCCGCGAGGAGGACGTCCCGGATGCCCTGGCGACCCTGATCCTCGACCTCATGGCCCGCGATCCGGCCGAGCGGCCCGACTCGGCGGGCGAGGTGGCCGCCCGACTCCAGGATCTCCTCGTCCGGCGCTGATTCGGCACCGAACGCAGCCTGCGCTTCGGCTATGCTCAGCGTCCCCCATGGAGCTCGACCACATCCAGATCAAGGGGGCCCGCGAGCACAACCTGCGCTCGGTCGAGGTCCGGATCCCCAAGAAGAAGCTCGTCGTGCTGACGGGCGTCTCCGGCTCGGGCAAGTCGTCCCTCGCGTTCGACACCCTCTACGCGGAGGGCCAGCGCCGCTACGTCGAGTCGCTCTCCGCCTACGCGCGCCAGTTCCTCGGGCAGATGGAGAAGCCGCGCTACGACACGATCCGAGGCCTCTCGCCGACGATCTCGATCGAGCAGAAGACCACGGGCACGAATCCGCGCTCGACCGTCGGCACGATCACGGAGATCGCGGACTACCTGCGCGTCCTCTACGCGCGGATCGGGGTCCAGCACTGCCATCGCTGCGGGCAGGTGGTGCGCGGACAGACCGCCGAGCAGATCGCCCGCGAGCTCCTCTCGGCCCGCGAGGGCGCCCGGCTCACCCTGCTGGCCCCCATCCTGGTGAACCGCAAGGGCGAGCACCGCGAGCTCCTCGCCCAGGCACGGCGCGAGGGCTTCGTGCGCCTGCGCGTCGACGGGGAGATCCAGCTCTCCGAGGACCTCGAGGCCCTCGACAAGCGCCGCAAGCACACGGTCGAGGCCGTCGTGGACCGCATCGCGGTCAAGCGCGCCGTGGCGCCGCGCCTCAACGAGTCCGTGGAGACGGCCCTGCGCATCGGCGGAGGAATGCTGATCGCGCTCGGCGAGCGGGGCGACGAGCGCGTGTTCTCGGAGAACATGGCCTGCCCGGACTGCGGCATCTCGTTCCCGGAGCTGACCCCCCAGAGCTTCTCGTTCAACAGCCCCCAGGGCATGTGCGCCGACTGCAACGGGCTGGGCACACGGGTCGAGATCGACCCCGAGCTCGTGGTGCCCGATCCCTCCCTCACCCTCGACGAAGGGGCCATCAAGCCCTGGGGCGAGAAGGTCTCGACCAAGACCGGCTGGTCCCACGGCTTCCGCGGGCAGATCGTGCGCCACCTGGGGATCGACCCGAAGGTGCCGTGGCGCAAGCTGGCCCGGACGAAGCGCGAGCAGCTCCTGTTCGGCGCCGGAGAGAAGCGCTTCCACGTGAAGTGGACCGGCAAGACGGGCAAGGGGAGCTTCGACGTGCAGTGGGAAGGCGTGGTTCCCCGCCTCATGCGCCGCTTCCTGCAGACGCGCAGCGAGCGCGCCAAGCGCTGGTACCAGCAGTTCATCGGCGACGCCGTGTGCTCGACCTGCCGCGGTACCCGGATGCGGGCGGAGAGCGCCTCGGTGCGCGTGGGCAGGGCCACGCTGGTGGAGGTCTCGGGCTTCACCATCGAGGAGGCGCGCCGCTTCTTCCGCGAGCTGGACCTGCGCGGCGCCGACCGCGAGATCGCGGCGGAGCTCCTCAAGGAGATCCGCGGGCGCCTCGACTTCCTGTCCGGAGTCGGGCTCTCCTACCTCTCGCTGGACCGACCCGGCCCGACTCTCTCGGGCGGCGAGTCCCAGCGCATCCGACTGGCGAGCCAGGTGGGATCGGACCTGACTGGCGTGTGCTACGTGCTGGACGAGCCGTCCATCGGACTGCACCAGCGCGACAACCGGCGTCTGCTCGCCACGCTCGAGCGCATGCGCGACATCGGCAACACGGTCGTCGTCGTGGAGCACGACGAGGAGACCATCCGCTCGGCCGACCACGTGATCGACTTCGGCCCCGGTGCGGGCGTCGCCGGCGGGCGCATCGTTCATGCGGGCACGCCGCGCAGCCTGGAGCGCTCGCGGCGCTCGCTGACCGGCGCCTACCTGGCCGGTCGCGAGCGCATCGCCGTACCCGAGCGGCGCCGCGTGGCGACCGGCAGCATCAAGTTGCTGGGAGGGCGCGCCAACAACCTGCGCGACGTAGACGTCGAGATCCCGCTGGGCGTGATGACCGCGGTGACCGGCGTCTCCGGTGCCGGCAAGTCGACCCTGGTGAACGACGTCCTCTACCCCGCCCTGGCGCGGCTCTACCATGGCGCGAGCGCGCGCCCCGGCGACCATGAGGGTCTCACCGGCACCGAGCAGCTCGACAAGGTCGTCTCCATCGACCAGCGGCCCATCGGGCGCACGCCGCGCAGCAACCCGGCCACCTACATCAAGGTCTTCGACGAGATCCGGCGCTTCTTCGCCCTGCTTCCCGACGCCCGCCTGCACGGGTACAAGCCGGGGCGCTTCTCGTTCAACGTGAAGGGCGGCCGCTGCGAGGCGTGCCAGGGCGACGGCGTGCGCAAGATCGAGATGCACTTCCTGCCGGACGTCTACGTGAAGTGCGAAGAGTGCGAAGGCCTGCGCTTCAACCACGCGACCCTGCAGGTCAAGTACAAGGGCCACTCGATCGCCGACGTGCTCGAGCTCACCGTGCGCGAGGCCAGCGAGCTCTTCAAGAGCCATCCCAAGATCGCGGCCCCCCTGGCGCTGCTCGAGGAGGTGGGGCTCGACTACCTCCACCTGGGCCAGCCGTCACCGACCCTCTCTGGTGGCGAGGCCCAGCGCATCAAGCTGGCGCGCGAGCTCTCGCGCCGCGCCACCGGCAGGACCCTCTACATCCTCGACGAGCCCACCACCGGCCTGCACTTCGACGACGTTCGCAAGCTCCTGGGCGTGCTCTCGAGACTGGTGGACGCCGGCAACACCATCATCGTGATCGAGCACAACCTGGACGTGATCAAGTCGGCCGACTGGATCCTCGACCTGGGCCCGGAAGGCGGTCCCGACGGCGGCCTGCTCGTCGCCCGCGGAACCCCCGAGCAGGTCGCCCGCGTACGCGGCAGCCACACGGCCCGCTACCTCAAGGATCTCCTTCCCACGCGTCGCCCGAGGAAAGCGCGACCCCGCAGGACGACCGTCCGCAGGAAGGCGTAGCCCCGCCGAAGCGCGCGTCAGGTCCGTGAGGCCTCAGCCTTTGGTCGCGTCGATCGCCGCGACGACGCAGGGGGCGCGCCGGACCACGCGCTCGGAGTGACTCCCGCGGAAGAGGTCGAGGAACCCGTCACGGCCGTCGGTGGACATCACGATGAGGTCGGCGTCCATGCTCCGCGCCTCGGCGAGGATGGCGTCCACCGGATCGCCCCGGCCGGTGGCGCGGGTCACTTCGTAGCCGTCGGGCAGCTCGGGCAGGATCGAGGTGTCGACTTCGGGGAAGTCGTCCCCTACGTGGAAGATACGGATCTCCCCGGGACCATCGCCCAGCCAGTGCGCGGCGCGGCCGGCCGAGTCGAGGGCGGGCAGCGGGCTCGGCGTGTGGTCCACGGGGACCAGGATCCGGTGCAGGGAGAGCGAGCCGTCGTCGGGCGACACGAAGCCCCGAATGCCCTCGGGGACGAAGAGCGCGTCGACCCCGGACTCGCGCTGGACGTCCAGGGCGACCGAGCCGCGCAGGAAGACCGGCAGGCCCTCGGCCTGACTCGTCGAGAGCACGAGCAGATCGTTCGGGTTGTCGCGCAGGTAGCCGCTGATCGCGCCGGCCGGGGAATCGTCTACCGATACCTTCTTGATCTTGATCGCCAGCTTGCCGAAGACGTCGTGACGCGAGCTGCCCGGCTCGAGAAGCCCCCAGCTTTCCAGGGTGGCCCGCACCGAGGGGAACCGCTGCCAGTCCTCCACGCTGGGCGTGTCGGAGTGGGCGTTCAGCAGGGTGAGGCGGGCCTGCCGCGCGAGCGCGATCGCCAGCGCGTGGGCGAAGGCCACCCGGCTGGCTTCGCTGAAATCGGTGGGGTGAAGCACCCCGGGAGCGAACGGCTCCATGGATTCTCCTGTCGGCGGTCCAGGCTAGCCGAGGGTGGGGGGAGCTGCCCCTCGACTTCGTCGCCCAGGTGCGGTGGAATGGTCGCGCCAGGGGGGTACATGGCCGTCAGCGACAAGGGATCCGTCGGGCCGGTGGTGAGCACCGTGGGGCTCGTGCTGGTCGCCCTGGCCGGGGTCGGCTTCCTCGTCTACGAGCGCGCCGGCGACCAGCTCATGGAGGACACGGGCGAGAAGTACGTAGCGCTCATGCAGCTCCGGCGGGACGCGTTGCAGAGATACATGGATCGGGTGTCGAGCGAGGTGACCTACTTCGCCGGAGACCGCAACGTCCGCGAGATTCTCGCGGACCTGGGCAGCGCCTGGAAGCGGCTGGGCCGCAAGGGGCGGATCAAGATCCGCAATGCCTACGTCGAGGGGAACCCACACCCGGTCGGCGAGCGCCAGAAGCTCTACTCGGCGCGAGACGGATCCGCCTACAGCGCCCTCCACGGCGCGCACCACCGCTGGCTGCGCCGCTTCCTCGAGCAGCACGGGTACTACGACGTCTTCCTGTTCGAGCCCGGCGGAGATCTGATCTACAGCGCCTTCAAGGAGGCCGACTTCGGCACCAACCTGGTCGGCGGACCCTACCGCGAGTCCGGCCTGGGCGAGGTGTTCCGCACCGCGCGTGAGGAGGCGAAGCCGGGATCCCTGGCCTTCTCGGACTTCCGTCCCTACGCGCCGAGCCACGGCGCGCCGGCGGCGTTCGTGGCGAGCCCGGTGCTGGCCGAGGACGGCCGCCTGCTGGGGGTGCTGGCGTTCCAGTTGTCGATCGAGCCGATCGACCAGATCATGCAGACCCAGACCGGGATGGGCGAGACCGGCGAGACCTTCGCGGTCGGGCCCGACGGCCTGATGCGCAGCAACTCGCGCTTCGCCGACGCGCCGACCATCCTCTCGCGTCGGATCGAGACGACCCAGGCCCGCCACGCCCTGTCCGGCTGGTCCGGCGCGGGGATCTTCGATGACCACCGCGGGATCCCCGTCCTCGCCGCCTACGGCCACCTGGACTTCCTGGGCACGCGCTGGGCCGTCCTGGCCGAGGTGGACGAGGAGGAGATCCTGGCGCCGATCCGCCGCCTGCGGAACTTCCTGATCGTGAGCATCGTGGTGGCGATGGTCGTGGTGTCCGCGATCGGAGGGGTGGTGCTCTCCTGGGGTCTGCACCGGCCCGCACCCCAGGCGGAGCGTGCCCGCCGCAGTGTGGGCTAGGCGGGAGCCGAGGCCGGATCGAACCACTCCAGGATGGCGGCGTTCTCCTCGCGTGGATAGGCGTGGGACAGATCCTCGATCTCCCGGTAGACGAGATCCGCGCCCGAGCGCTCCAGGGTCTCCGCCGCCGCCCGCGCCACCTCGACCGGGAACATCCAGTCGAGGGCGCCGTGCACGAGGTAGATGCGGCGTCCGGCGGCCCGGTCCAGGTTGCCGTTCGCGAAGTTCTGGGGATGCAGGACACCGGACACCGGCGCGATGGCGGTGTAGGGCGCCTCCTCCGCCAGGCCGGCCAGGAGCGAGTAGGTCGCGCCGTCGGAGAGACCCGTCAGCAGGATGCGGTCGGGGTCGATCCGCCAGCGCTCCGCTACGAAGTCCACCATCGAGCGCAGGGCCGGCTCGTCGACGTCCGGCGGCTCGAGCGCCCAGGTCGTGCGTCGCGAGGTGGGCGCCAGCAGGAAGAGCCCGCGGCTGCGCGCCTCGCGAAGCCAGGTCCAGAGGAAGTCGCGGCCGTGCCCGAAGCCGCCGTGGAGGGCCACCACCAGCGGCCAGTCGCGGTCCGGCGTGTAGCGCTCCGGCACGTAGAGATGGAAGCCGCCGCGCGCGTCGGGATCGTCGTCGGCGCCGGCGGCGTGGATTCCCACGCTGACTCCTTCGGGCGGCGGCGGATCCAGCGCAGCGAGCCGCTCGTGCCAGCTCGGCTCCGCGAACCAGCGGCCCAGCGGGGTCAGGGCGCCACGCAGCGGGTAGAAGGCCTCCTGGGCACGACAGTGGAGACGCATGGCGCCCAGCACGCGGCCCACGCCCGCCCCGGGCTCGCCGGCGCGGGATAGATTCTGGAGGGCGGCCTCCACCGCCTCGGTGCCCCTCAGGAAGCGCTCGTGGAAGGGCTCGAGGCCGGCGGGCGCGGTCGCGTCGGCGAGGGCCTCGCGGGCCTCGGCGAGGCGCTCGAGCAGGGGCTCGAGGGACTCCGGCAGGCCTTCGAGCTCCGGAGGGTGGAGCCGGCGCAGCGCCTTCTCGACGGTCTCCAGCCCGGCCAGGGATCCGGTGCCGGCCAGCGACAGGGCCGCCGTGTAGGCGGGGTCGGGGCTGGGCGGCGCGGCGGGCACCCGCGCAGGGTAATCCACCGGCAGGCGGACGGCTCAAGTCGGCACGGGGGCGGGCCGATGCGCTTCTCGCAGGGGGACAGGAAGATGCGTCATCCCTCCGACCGCGGAGAGCTGGCCGAGCTCCAGAGGCGCAACGCCGAGCTCGAGGTCCTCTTCGACACGGTACGAGATCTCGCCGGAACGCTCTCGACCCACGAGGTGATCGCACGCCTCGTGGACCGGACCCTGCGGCACCTGGACTCGGAGATCGCATCGGTGCTGCTCGTGGAGACGGACGGCTCGCTGCGCATCATGCACGCCGTGGGGCTCCCCGCCGAGGTGGTGCACGGCACGCGCATGCACGTCGGGCAGGGGATCTCCGGGCACGTCGCGCGCACCGGCGAGGCCCTCCT
>JANQFA010000247.1 GCA_028278065.1 Myxococcota bacterium | reverse complement strand
TCCCGGTCCACCACGGCCTCCAGCAGCCGGCGCACCTTGTACGCGCGCCGCCGGTTGCGCGGCACCAGGGAGAGCAGCGACTCCTCCGCACGTCCGGCGGGGTCGTCGCACTCGGCGCGTGGCGGGAGCGCCCAGGCGTTGGGCGGGAGGTACGAGAGGAAGCGGCGGATCTGGCGCCAGACGTCGGCTTCGTCCTCGGCCAGGTTGTCGACGACGCCGCTCGAGAGGTGGACGTCCGGGCCGCCGAGCTCCTCCTTGGTGGCGTCTTCGCCCAGCGCGCGCTTCACCACCGCCGGTCCCCCGATCAGCACCTGGGCGTTCTCACGCGTCATGATGGAGAGGTGTGACGCCACCAGGCGTGCCGCGGGAAATCCGGCCACCGATCCGAGCGCCGCGCAGACCACGGGAACCGCGGCGTACGCCTCGATGCTCAGCAGGTTCAGCGGCGAAGGGGCGGTGAAGTCGTAGCCCGAGCGGCCGCGCTGCCCCCCGGTCCCGGCCACCGACGCGCCGCCGCCTTCGAGCAGCCGGATCAGGGGGATGCGGCGGCGCACGGCCAGCGCGTCGGCGTAGAGTCCCTTGCGCAGGCCCACGGCGGAGTATGCGGCGCCGCGCACCGTGAAGTCGTCCCCGCCCACGACTACCGGATGCCCGTCGATCCGCGCCGTGCCGACGACCACGTTGGCGGGCGTGAAGCCCTGGAGGCTCCCGGCGTCGTCGGTCTCCGACTGCCCGGCGATGGCCCCGACCTCGCGGAAGCTGCCCGAGTCCGCGAGCGCGTCGATGCGTTCGCGCACGGTGAGCTTGCCGCGTGCGTGCTGCTTCTCGACGGCGTCGGGGCCGCCGTGCTCCGACGCCAGCGCGCGTCGGCGCTCGAGCTCCTCGACCTCGGGCTTCCAGCTCATCGGGGCGCGAGCATAGCGCCCGCTGCTAAGCTGAGCCGCGTCGGAGGAGGCCATGGCGACGCTGGAAGAGCTGGAGGCGCGGGTGCGCGATCTCGAGTCGCGCCTGCGCGCGGCCGAGGACGTTCAGGCGATCCAGCGTCTCAAGGCGCGCTACGGGGCGCTCGCCGACGAACGCTACACCGTGAAGGGTGTGAAGGCAGCCGACGAAGTCCGGCGCATCGCGGCCGAGATCGCCGAGCTCTTCAGCGAGGACGCGGTCTGGGACGGGGGCGAGACCATGGGCATCGCCCGTGGGCGCGACGAGATCCGGCGGCGCTTCGAGGAGCCCACCCTCGAGTTCTCCTGGCACTTCTTCGTCAAGCCGGAGATCCGCGTCGACGGCGACACCGCGAGCGGAACCTGGGACATCCTGGCGCCGTGCACCGTGCGCGGGGGCCGGCCCTTCTGGATGGCCGGAGCCGAGGACGACACCTACCGCCGCGAAGACGGCGTCTGGCTGCACACCGGGATGGAGCTCCGGGTGGCCTTCTTCTCGCCCTTCGACACGGGCTGGGCGCGCTGAGCGGAGCGCGGATCGGCGGCTAGCCCGCCGCAGCCTCCCGGCGAAGCGCCTTCAGCGTCCACCAGGCTGCCGCCCAGGCAACGCTGGAGATGGCGAGGGTCTGGCCGAAGGCGATCACGCCTCGGCCGAGGAAGACCTGGGTGGCGTGCAGCCAGGCCTCGGGAAGCTCGGCACTCCAGCCCGCGTGCAGCGCCAGCAGGGTGGGGAGCAGCACCAGCACGCCCAGCGTTCCCTGGCGCAGGCGACCGTCGAGCGCCGCGGCCGGCGGGGTCGCGGGCGGCGTGGCCCGCATCCAGTCGCGCACCGCCCGGGCGAGGAGCGCAGCGCCGAGGAGGGTGCTGGCGTGCTGGAAGACCTTGTAGACGCGGATGGTGAGGCCGCCCACGGTCACCACCTTCTCCCGCGAGGCGGGCATGAGATCGACGATCACCCCGTTGGCGTGGGTGAAGGAGTCCCAGATCTGGTGGGTGAGGGCACCGATCAGGATCGCCGCCAGGACCGGGAGGAGGACAGTGGGTCTCCAGAGCGGCAGGAAGGGCGGGTGCTCGGGGAGGCGCGAGCGGAGCGCGTCGGGGAGCAACGCCGTCATCGGCCGCCGCAGGAACCACTCCCAGGTCACCACCCCGATGAGCCCCGCCGGCAGGCAGAAGCTGGTCAGTCCGCGCAGCATGTGGCTCTCGTGGCGGGTGTCGGGACCCGGCACGAAGTACGCGATGTCCGGCGTCATGCTTCCGATGACCAGCGCGGACGCCGCGCCCGTCGGCGCGAACGCGTGCAGGAAGGGCAGGACCGCGGCGGGATGCGACGCCGTGAACGGCACCTGCGCAGGTTAGCGAACGTCGGCGCGCCGCTCGGCCGGCGCGCCGGCTCGCACTCAGGATCCGGGCGCACCCCGCAGGATGGTGCCCGCCGTGTGCCCGCTCTCCACGGGGAAGTCGCCGCCCGTGCAGGAACGCCCCTCGTCCGAGGCGAGGAAGAGGATCATCGACACGATGTCGGCGATCAGCTCCTCGTTGCTGCGCTCCTTCTGGTAGGGGAGCACGCGGTAGCTGTAGGAGGCGAAGACCTCCCAGGTGAGGGTGTCGGGAACGAAGGGCTTCACCATCTCGAAGTTGCCGCCCTCCGGGCAGACGTTGTTCACGCGGATCCCGTGCTTGCCCAGCTCCAGGGCCGCCACCTTCGCCATGCCGCGCACTCCCCACTTGGTGGAGGCGTAGGCCGAGACGCCGTTCTTGGCGGAGATTCCGTCGATGGAGACCACGTTCACGATCGAGCCGCTGCCGGCCTCCTTCATCGGACCGGCGACGGCGCGGATCCCGAGGAAGGGGCCCAGGGTGTTGACGCGCCAGAGGCGCTCGATCACCTCGGGCGGCGTGTCCTCGATCGCCGCCAGGTGCAGGAGGCCGGCGTTGTTCACCAGCACGTCGACGCCGCCGAAGCGGCCCACGACGTCCTCTACGCCGGCGCTCCAGTCGCTCTCCGAAGACACGTCGAGGTGCAGGTAGTGGGCGCCCAGCTCCGCCGCCGTCTTCTCGCCCAGCTCGTCGTTCACGTCCGCGACCACGACCGTCGCGCCTTCCTCGACGAAGCGTCGCGCCGTCGCCGCGCCGGTTCCGCGAGCCGCGCCCGTCACGATCGCCACCTTGTTCTCCAGCCGTCCCATGGGTGCTTCCTTCCGTTGCGGTGTCAGTCGAGCTCGTGGGCCGCGTGGCGGCCCGCGAGCAGGTAGAAGATCGAGGCCACGCCTCCGGCGGCCACCACCAGCAGCAGGGACCAGCGGATCGCCAGCTCGCCGTACGCGTCGGCCAGGACGTCGTTCAGCGCTCCGACCGCGAACGAGCCCAGCCCGAGGCCTGCCAGGTTGAGGATGAAGAGCAGGATAGCCGAGGTGGTCGCGCGCATCTCCGCGGGGACCAGGTTCTGGGGCACCGCCCAGAGGGGGCCGACGTACATGTTGGCGATGGTGTAGTAGACGGCGAAGCAGGCGAGGGAGTCGGCCGCGCCACCCGCCAGCACGAAGCCCGCGCCCGGCGGCAGGCTGACCAGCGCCACCGTCGCGGGCATCCACAGGTACCAGCGCTTGTCGCGCGTCCCGAGGCGGTCCGCCAGCCAGCCGCCGAAGGTCACGCCCAGGCAGCCGCCCAGCATGAGGATGGCGCCCATGCGCAGGCCGATGTCCAGGCGGGTCAGCTCGTGCACGCGCACCAGGAACTCGGCTCCCCAGAGCAGCACGCCGTAGCCCGCCATCGACTGGAAGCAGGCGGCCGACACCAGCCAGACGAAGGTCTTGCGGCTGCGCAGGAACTCCACCACGGCGGGGAAGGGCGCGGGCTCGGGCGGAGCCTCCGGCGTCTCCCAGACGCCGCGGGGGAGCTCGCGCACCGTGCCCACGACGAGCAGGGCCAGGGGCAGCCCGGCGATCCCCAGCGCGTAGTAGACGGTGCGCCAGTCGAAGTGGGTGTAGACCCAGGCGCCCAGCATGTAGGCCATGCCCGAGCCCACGTAGATGCCGTTGGCGTAGAGGGCCAGCGCGCTGGCGCGCCGCTCGGGCGGGAAGTAGTCGGACAGGAGCGAGTGGGAGGGAGGGCTCCCCCCGGCCTCGCCCACGCCCACCAGCACCCGCGTCAGGGCCAGGTGCCAGACGTTGCGGGCGGCGCCGGTCAACGCGGTCATCGCGCTCCACAGGGTGAGGGAGATGGCGATCACCCCCCGGCGCGAGCGCGTGTCGGCGATGCGCGCGATGGGGATCCCCGCCAGGGTGTAGAAGAGGGCGAAGGCCGGACCCGCCAGGAGCCCCATGACCGTGTCCGAGACGCCCAGGTCCTCCTTGATCGGTCCGATCAGGATGCCCAGCACCTGGCGGTCGATGAAGTTGAAGACGTAGACCACGAACAGCACGCCGAGGACGTAGGCCGCGTATCCGCGCGTCGGGGCCTGCGCGGGGGCGCTCATGCCTTCTCGCTCTCCGCCAGGACGGCCCGCGTGGCCTCGATCGCGCGCCGCGCCGCCTCCTCGGCGGGGAGCGCGTGCAGGTCGTCGGAGAAGACCTCGACGCCCAGGGGCGCGGGCGAGCCGATGGCGCGCAGGGCGGAGATCACGCCCGGGAGGTCGATCGCTCCCCGACCGGGGAGGAGGCGCCGGTGCAGGGTCTCCTCGACGGGGTTCGCCTCCGCCTCGGCCGGGGCGTCGTTCAGCTGTACGGCCAGGATGCGCGCGCCCGGCGCCGCCCGCAGGCTTCGGGTGGAGCCGCCGCTGCGGAAGAGGTGCCAGGTGTCCAGCATCACTCCGCCGTTGGGGCCCGCCCGCTCGACCAGCGAGAGTGCGACGCCGAGGTCGCGCACCGGCGAGAAGGGGATGAACTCCAGGTGCACGAGGAGCTCGTGGGCGGCGGCCCGCTCGCAGAGCCCGGCGAAGGCGTCGGCCAGGGCGTCCATGTCGAGGCCGCCCTCGACGAACACCGCTGCGTTGAGCGAGCGCGCGCCGAGGGCGTCGGCGGCGCGGAAGAAGTCGTCCTCGTTCCCCGCACCGAGGGTCGCGCCCTCCTCGCCGGCCGGAGCGGCGCTCCCCGGCACCCACGAGAGCAGCACGTCGAGCTCGGCGACCCCGAGTCCGTGGTCGTCGAGCATCCCGCGCAGCTCCGCATCGCTGCGCCCGCCCGCGCGGGCGGTGGTGTAGTCCGACAGGAAGAAGGAGAGGCCGTCGAAGCCGGCGGCAGAGGCGGCGGCCACCTTGGTGGCGAAGTCGCCAT
>JANQFA010000242.1 GCA_028278065.1 Myxococcota bacterium | reverse complement strand
CTGGCGGGGGCCTGAGCGCGGGATCGCGACCGGAGTCGGCGTCCGCCGGCTTGCGCCAGGCCGCCAGGAGCAGGGCGATGGCGCCGAGGGTCAGCTCGTCGAGGAAGGGGATCGGGTCGGGGGTCAGCAGGTCCGCGACCGCGAGCACGACGACGGCGACGAAGAGCCAGGGGAAGCGCAAGCGGGCCAGCCGCTTGAGGAGCACGCCGACGAGCGGTGCCCGCGCCAGGGGTGTCACGCGAACAGCACCCGCGGGACGGCCAGGGGGGTCACGCGAACGCCGTAGGGCGGCATGGCTCCAGCCTAGCAGCGATCGGGTCTGGGCTAACCTCGGCCACCGCGTCGAAGCAGGAGAGAGAGATGGAGTTCCCCCGGCACTTCGGACCGCGCCCGGTCCGGGCGCTGCCCGAAGTGGACGGCCGGGCGCCCGGCTACGAGCGGATCGAGGTCCGCATCCTGAGCCCGAGCATCGGTGGTGAGATCTGCGGGGTCGACCTCGGCAAGCCGCTGGACGACGAGACCCTCGCCGAGGTGCGGAGGGCCCTGCTCACCTGCAAGGTGATCTTCTTCCGCGATCAGGACATCACTCCGGCCGAGCAGGTCGCCTTCGCCCGCCGCTTCGGCGAGCTCGAGGTGCACCCTTTCCTGCCCGAGGGCGAGGTGCCCGAGGTGATCCGCTTCGCCAAGGACGAGACCGTGAAGGGAGTGGAGAACCTCTGGCACAGCGACGTGTCGTGGCGCCAGGTTCCCTCGATGGGCTCGGTCCTGCACGCGATCGAGGTGCCGGAGGTGGGTGGCGACACCCTGTGGGCGGACATGGCGGCGGCCTACGAAGGGCTGCCCGATCCCGTCAAGGAGCGCATCGACGGCCTGCAGGCGGTGCACGACTTCGCCCACAGCTTCGGCCTGATGCTGGATGCCGATGCGCTGGCCGAGAAGCAGAGGGAGTTCCCGCCCGCCACCCACCCCGTGGTCCGTACCCACCCGGAGACCGGCGAGAGGCTCCTCTACGTCAATGCGATCTTCACCAGCCACATCGTCGACATGGACCCGGACCGGAGCGCGGCGCTGCTCGACTTCCTGTACCGGCAGGCGGCGATCCCCGAGTACCAGGTGCGCTTCCGCTGGCGCAGGGGCTCGGTGGCGTTCTGGGACAACCGCAGCACCCAGCACTACGCCTCGTCGGACTACTGGCCGAGGCAGAGGATCATGGACCGCGTCACCATCATCGGCGAGCGGCCCACCTGACCAGAGGAGCCCCACCCATGTCGATTCGCGTGATCCAGTGGAGCACCGGGAACGTCGGTCGCTTCTCCCTGCGCTGCATCCTGAACCACCCGGAGCTCGAGCTCGTCGGGGTCTGGGTGCACAGCGAGAAGAAGTCCGGCCGCGACGCGGGAGAGCTGTGCGGGCTGGGGCCCGTCGGCGTCGTGGCCACCCACGACGCGGAGGCCCTCCTCGAGAGCGATGCGGACTGCGTCGTCTACACGGCCACCGCGGATCTGCGCCTGCTCGACGCGGTCGACGACGTCTGCCGCATCCTGCGCTCGGGCAAGAACGTGGTGTCGAGCTCGATCGTGCCGCTGGTGCATCCCTCCCACATGGGTCCGGACGTGCAGAAGAAGCTCGAGGATGCCTGCCGCGAGGGGAACGCGTCGCTCTTCTTCTCGGGCATCGATCCGGGCTTCGCGAACGACGTCCTGCCCCTCACCCTGTCCGGCCTGGCCGAGCGCTGGACCGAGATCCGGATCCGCGAGGTCGTGAACTACGCGACCTACGACCAGCCCGAGGTGGTTCTGGGGACCATGGGCTTCGGCAAGCCGATGGACCAGCTCCCGCTGATCCTGCAGCCCGGCATGCTCACGATCGCGTGGGGCGGCACCATCCGGCTCCTGGCGGAGGGCCTCGGCCTCGAGCTCGACGAGATCACCCAGGACTACACCTGTCTGCCAGCGCCCCGGGATCTCGAGACCCCGATGGGCACGATCGCCGAGGGCACGCGCGCGGCGCTGCGCTTCGAGGTGCGCGGCGTCGTGAACGGCCAGCCGCGCCTGGTGGTCGAGCACGTCACCCGGATGCACGACGAGCTGGCTCCCGACTGGCCGCAGAGCGACGGTGGCTACGAGGTCCTGATCGAGGGCGTGCCCCGCATGGTGCTGCGCCTGGACATGGAGGACGAGCACGGTGACCACGCGGTGGGGGGCGTGATCCTCACCGCCGCCCGCATCGTCAACGCCATTCCTTCCGTCGTGGCAGCCGAGCCGCGTGCGCTCTCCGCACTCGATCTCCCGCTGGTGACCGGGAAGGGGCTGCTGGCCGACTAGGACTGCCAGACGCCGTGGAGCGCCACGCCGAAGACCTCCCGTGCTGGACGAGCCGGACCGGGGCGCTCATGCCGTGCAAGATATTGTAAGATAAGGGGAAATTAATAATTTACAGCATAAATTTATGATGTAAGATGACCAGGTGCCGAGAGCTCTCACGGTTCAGGAGATCGAGGACTTCCGCAGCGACCTGATCGAGGTGGCGAAGGACCTGTTCGCCGAACGCGGCTTCGACGGCGTCACCTTGCGGGCGATCGCGAGCGAGCTCGGCTGCAGTCCGATGACCCCGTACCGCTACTTCGAGAACAAGGACGCGATCTTCGTGGCCGTCCAGACCGAGGGGTTCCGGATCTTCGGTGCACGCGTGGCGGCGGCGGCGCAGAGCGAGGCCGATCCCCTGGAGCGCCTGCGCGCCCTGTCCCGGGCCTATCTGGCCTTCGCTCTCGAGGAGCCCGCCCTCTACCGGGTGATGTTCCAGCTCGAGCGGCCGGACATGGATCTCCTGGCGGAGGAGCAGCACCGCCAGTCCGTCGAATCGACCTGGCATCCGCTCCTCGAGACGCTCACCGAGCTGGTGGCGTCCGGGGTGTTCGAGGGCGATCCGCTCACCCTCGCCCATCTCTGCTGGGTGGACCTGCACGGCCTCGTGACGCTCCACCTGGCCGGACGTCTCAAGTTCGAGCGCTCGCTCCAGGACCTCGTCGACCCGCTCTTCGAGGCGCGAGTGCGAGCTTCCCTTGCGCGCCCGCAAGGAGTACCCCGATGAAGGGTTCGTTTCTCGCCGGCCGCTCGGCCCTCGCCGCGACCGTGCTGGTGGCCGGCGTCGCGGCTGCGCTGGCCCTGCTGAGGCCGGAGGCCGACGCGTCGCAGCCGGCGACCCTGCCCGAGGCCGGACATCGGATCCCCGTCGCGGTGAAGGCCGTCAGCGCGGAGACCGGCTACGCGGTGCACGAAGTCCACGCCGGCCGCGTCGTCCCCCGCCGCACCAGCGACCTGGGCTTCGAGCGCGCCGGGCGCCTCACCGAGGTGGCCTGCGACGAGGGTGCCCGGGTGCGGGAGGGCGACGTTCTCGCGCGCCTCGACGTGCGCGAGCTCCGCGCCCGGCGCGACGAGGCGCTGGCCCGGCGCCGCGGCATCGAGTCCCGGCTGGCCCTGGCGCGGGTCACGACCGAGCGACGCAGGACGCTCCACGAGTCGGGTCATCTGGCGGACCAGCGTCTGGACGAGACCGTCCATGCCCAGGAGGGCCTCGAGGCCGAGCTCGCGGCGAGCGATGCCGCGATCGAGAACCTCGACGTGCAGCTCGAGCTGTCGATCCTGCGCGCGCCCTTCGCCGGTACGATCAGCCAGCGGTTCGCCGACGAGGGTGCCGTCGTGTCCCCCGGCGAGCCCCTGCTGCGACTCCTGGAGGACGGTGCCCTCGAGGTGCATGTCGGTGTTCCGCCCCGGGCGGCCGGTCGCCTGGCGCCGGGCGCGATCCACACCATCGAGATCGCGGGGGTCCGGGTCGAGGGGCGCCTCACCTCGGTACTGCCGACGGTCGAGGCGGACACGCGCACCGTGCGGGTGATCTTCGCCCTCGACGCACCGCCGTCGCAGGTGCGCAGCGGTGCGCTGGCCCGGGTCGCCCTGGAGAGCCGCGTCGCCGCAGAGGGCTTCTGGGTCCCGCTCACCGCCCTCAGCGAGGCGCGGCGCGGTCTCTGGTCCGCGTACGTCCTCGTCGAGGAGGGCGGCGAGCACCGCGTCGAGCGCAGGCAGCTCGAGGTCGTGCACGCCGCAGCCGATCGCGCCTTCGTGCGCGGCACCCTGCGCGACGGCGACGTGATCGTCTCCGACGGCGTGCATCGGCTCGTGCCCGGACAGCGCGTCCGCCCCGTCCGCGGCGAGACCGGATCCGACGTCCGCTCGGCGCGTGACGCGAGCTAGGCGTCGCGACATGGCGAACCTCTTCCATCGCAACCCGCGTCTCACCGTCCTCCTCGTCGGGCTGGTCCTGGTGGCCGGCTTCGCCGCCTCCCAGGCGCTCGCGCGCCAGGAGGACCCCACCCTGAGCCGTCGCTTCGGCAACGTCACGACCTTCTATCCGGGGGCCAGCGCGCTGCGCGTCGAGTCTCTGGTGACCGACAAGATCGAGGCGAAGCTGAAGGAGCTCCACGAGATCAAGGAGCTCGACTCGCTCTCGCGAACGGGCGTCTCCTCCATCCACATCGAGCTCGCGGATCGCTTCGGCGAAGACGACGTCGACGAGATCTGGTCGAAGGTCCGCGACAAGCTCGGCGACGCCGAGGCGGAGCTCCCGGCCGGGGCCTCCCCGCCCGAGTTCGAAGATCAGACCTCGACGGCGCTGACGGTGCTGGTCGGCCTGGGCTGGGAGGGGGAGGGGGAGCCCCCGCTGGCGCTGCTCACGCGCCTCGCCGAGGAGCTCGAGGACCGACTTCGCAACGTGCCCCACACCGACGAGACGGAGCTCTACGGAGAGGCCGAGGAGGAGATCCTCGTCACGGTGGATCCTCTCGCCCTGGCATCGGTCGATCTGACCGCCGCCCAGGTCTCCCGTGCCATCGCCCGCGCCGACGCCAAGCTGCCCGCGGGACAGCTGCGCCACGCGGCCAACGATCTGCTCCTCGAGGTGGAGGGCGAGCTCACCTCGATCGAGCGCGTGCGGCAGGTGCCGCTGCGGCGCGAAGCCGACGGGCGGCTCCTGCGCGTGGGCGACATCGCCCGGGTGGAGCGCGGCGCGCTCGAGCCGGCACGCTCCGCGGCCCTCCTCGACGGGCTCCCCGGCGTGGCGGTGGGGGCCACGATGGAGACGGGGAAGCGGGTCGATCTCTGGGCGCGGAACACACGTGCGGTGATCGAGGCCTTCGGCTCGGAAGTGCCGCGCGGTGTGCGCTACGGCATCCTCTTCGACCAGAGCGAGTACACCGAGGAGCGCCTCGCGGACCTGGTGGGCAACCTGCTCCTGGGAGCCGCGATCGTGGTGGGAGTGCTGCTCGTGATGATGGGGGTGCGCTCCGCGCTGATCGTGGCGTGCGCGCTCCCCCTCACGGTGGCGGCGGTCCTCGCCGAGCTGAACTTCCTCGGGGTGCCGCTCCACCAGACGTCGATCACGGGTCTGATCATCGCGCTGGGACTCCTCATCGACAACGCGATCGTCGTCGTCGAGGAGTACACGGGCCGCGTGCGTCGCGGGATCGCTCCGAGCGAGGCGGTCGCCGGAACGGTCCGCCACCTGGTCGTGCCGCTGTCCGCCTCCACGCTGACGACCGTGCTGGCCTTCCTGCCCATCGTCCTGATGCCGGGCGGTGCGGGCGAGTTCGTCGGCCCCATCTCGATCGGCGTCGGGCTCTCGGTGGTGACCTCCTTCCTCCTCTCCATGACCGTGATCGTGAGCCTTGCGGGCTGGATCCTGCGGCCCTCACGGGAGGAGGCGCAGAGCGCGTGGTGGCGCGACGGGGTCCACTTCCCGGTGCTGGAGCGGCTCTACCGCCGGAGCCTGCGATTGGTCCTGACCCGGCCCGTCATCGGCGTCGCGGTGTCGCTGCTCCTCCCGGTGGCGGGGTTCCTGGCGGGCCGCACCCTCTCGGAGCAGTTCTTCCCGGCCAACGACCGCAACCAGTTCCAGGTCCAGGTATCGCTCCCGTCGCACGCGTCGCTGGCCGAGACCCGGGCCCTGGTCGCCCGGGTGCGCGATCGCGTCCACGCCCACGAGGAGGTCGTCGAGAGCCACTGGTTCAGCGGCGAGGCTGCCCCGCGCGTCTTCTACAACATGATGGGAGGCGAGGAGCGCGTCTCCAGCTTCGCAGGCGGGTTCGTGACGACCCTCTCCCCGGACGCCACCGAGGATCTGCTGCCTCGGCTCCAGGGAGAGCTCATCGAGGCCTTCCCGGACGCGCGCGTGATCGCGCTTCCCTTCGAGCAGGGCCCGCCCTTCGAGGCGCCCATCGAGGTCCGCATCGTCGGGCCCGATCTCGAGGAGCTCCGCCGCCTCGGCGAGGAGGTGCGCGCGGTCCTGTCGACCACCGACGGCGTCACCTACACCACCGCCAAGCTCCTCGGCGGGCAGCCCAAGCTGATGATTCAGGCGGACGAGGACGAGGCCCGGCTGGGCGGAATCCGGCTCGCCGACATCGCCGATCAGCTGAACGCGCGGCTCGAAGGGGTGCTGGGCGGATCGGTCCTCGAGGGCAGCGAGGAGATCCCGGTGCGGGTGCGGGTTGCCGGAACGGGTCGCGACAGCCCGGCCGACATCGCGGCGGGGCGCGTGCTGTCTCCAGAGCGTGCAACGGGGCGCGTGCTGTCTCCAGAGCGTGCAACGGGCCGCGGTGCCGGTGGCGTGCCGGGCGTGCCGCTCTCGGGCCTGTCCCGGCTGCACCTCGTCCCCGAGCTCTCGGGCATCCCGCGCCGCAACGGCGAGCGGGCCAACACGGTGCAGGCCTACCTGGTCCCCTACACCCTCATCGCCGATTCCCTCGCCGACTTCGAGGCTCGCATGGCTGCGGCCCCGATCGAGCTCCCGGCCGGGTACCGGATCGAGCTCGGCGGCGAGGACGAGCTGCGCGGCGAGGCGATGAGCAACCTCATGGCCTCCGCCCTCCCGCTCTTCGTGATCATGGCAGGTGCCATCGTGCTCTCCTTCAACTCGTTCCGCCTCGCCGGGGTGATCTTCGCCGTGGCCTTCCTGAGCGTGGGGCTGGCGCTCCTCGGCGTCTGGCTCTTCGGCTATCCGATGGGCTTCGTCGCCATCGTGGGCACCATGGGTCTGGTGGGGCTCGCGATCAACGGCGCGATCGTGGTGCTGGCCGCGCTCGACGCGAGCGAGGCGGCGCGGCGTGCGGAGATCGGGCCCAGCGTGGACGTCGTGGTCGAGGCCACCCGCCACATCCTGGCGACGACCTTCACCACGATGGGGGGCTTCCTGCCGCTGATCGTCTTCGGCGGGCGCTTCTGGCCTCCCATGGCGACCGCGATCGCCGGGGGCGTCGCGGGGGCGGCGATCCTCGCCCTCTACTTCGCGCCGTCGCTCTACATGGCGATCAGGCGGCGCGATGCGCGCCGCGCCGAGGCCGTGCGGGTCGCCGGTCGCGCGCGGGTGCAGCCGGCGGCGCCGCCCGCCGCCGCGGCGGACGCGGCCTGAGTTCCGTTCCGCCCCGGCCTATTTGCAGAGGCCGCCGCCCACGAGGGGCCAGGGCTCGCAGTCGTAGATCAAGCGGCCCTGCTCGCCGTGCATCCAGTCCAGGGGACGCAGTGCGTAGGGAGGCGGCATGCCGGGCGCCGGCCCGTCGCCGAGCTCCTCCACCGAGACGGGGAAGTCCGCCCAGTCGCGCGGCGCGCGCCAGCCTGGGGGCGGCATCAGGGTCGAGCGCGTCCCGGAGATGGGATAGAGCGTGCGCCAGCGGTGGATCGCCTTCGCCATGTCGGCGACCACCTCCGGGTGCTCGTCGGCCAGGTTGTTGTACTCGTAGGGGTCGTCGGCGATGCGGAAGAGCGAGTGGGTGACGTCGACGCTCAGGAGACCCTCCTCCAGGCGCTGCACCAGCTTCCACTCGTCGTCGAAGGCGGTGAGCATCTTGGTCCCGCGCAGGGGCGTCTCCGAAGCGAAGAAGAGATAGTCCTCGCGCGGGATCCGCTTCCCCTCGGCGATGGCGGGCCACAGGCTGCGCCCGTCCAGCTCGAAGGTCGACTCGATCGGGACGTCGGCCGCCTCCGCCAGGGTGGGGAAGACGTCCATCACCGACATGATGCTCTCCATCCTCGCGCCGGCCGCGAGCTGGCCCGACCAGCGCATCAGCGAGACCACGCGGATGCCGCCTTCGAAGGTCTCGCCCTTGCCGCCGCGCAGGGGCGCGTTGTCGGCGCCGCCCGGCGAGTAGGCCGCGCCCCCGTTGTCGCTGAAGAAGAGCACGACGGTGTCCTCGGCCAGGCCCTCGGCGTCGAGAGTGTCGAGCACGCGGCCGATCGCCTGGTCCATGGCGTCGACCACCGCGGCGTACAGGGGGCGGGCGCTGGGTCGCCTCATGAGCTTTGCGATCTGGCGCGTGCGGTCCGTGTTCTTGCTGCGCGCCGGCTCCCGTTCGTCGGAGAGGTCGGCGTATTTGGCCTTGAGATCCTCGGGCGCGTCGAGGGGCGTGTGGGGTGCGATGAAGGGCATGTAGAGGAAGAAGGGCCTCTCCTTGTCGCGTGCCCGGATCCAGCGCGAGGCCTCGTCGGCCAGCAGGAAGGTCTCGTAGCCCTGGTCGTCGATGGACACGCCGTTCTTCTGGAAGTCCTTACCGCCCTGGTTGGAGAAGGGCGGGAAGTAGCCGACCTCGGTGTGGAGGTGGCCGTAGAAGTGGTCGAAGCCGCGCCGATTGGGGTGGTAGGTCTCCTGGGCGTGGCCCAGGTGCCACTTGCCCACGATCGCGGTCTGGTAGCCGGCGGCCTTGAAGCTCTCGGGCATGAAGCGCTCTTCGGGGTGGATGCCGTTCTGGCTCCACGGGAGGATCACCGCGTAGACCACGCCGAGGCGGATCGGGTCGCGTCCGGTCATCAGCGCTGCGCGCGTGGGAGAGCAGATCGGTGTGGTGTAGAAGCGCGAGAGCTCCACCCCTTCGCGGGCCAGGCGATCGAGGGACGGGGTGTCGATCTGCGTTCCGCCATGGAAGCCCACGTCGTTCCAGCCCAGGTCGTCGGCCAGGAAGATCACCACGTTGGGGCGTCCCGCAGACGCCGGGCGCGCTGCGAGCAGCGACACGGCGGCGAGGAGCAGAGCGGTCCTGTGCATCGGGTCTCCGTTCAGGTGATCGAGTAGCCGCCGTCGACCGGCAGTGTCTGTCCGGTGACGAAGCGGGCGGCGGGGCTCGCCAGGAACAGGACCGGCGGTGCGATGTCCTCCGGGGTTCCCCAGCGCTTCAGCGCGGTTCGCGCGAGCTGCGGCTCCTCGAGTGCTTCGACGCCCTTCATGGGCGCAGTCATGTTGGACTCCACCAGGCCCGGTGCGACCGCGTTCACCCGGATGCGGTCGCCGGCCCAGGCTGCGGCCAGGTTCTTCGTCATCTGCACCACGCCGGCCTTGGCCGCGCCGTAGCCCGGCACGACGGGGACCGCGAAGAACGAGGACATGGAGGCCAGGTTCACGATGGCGGCTCCGCCATCGAGGTCGCTCGCCGCCAGCAGCTCCTTGCAGGCGAGCGACATCCGGAACGCGCCGAACAGGTTGATGGCGACCGATTCCTCGAACACGTCCGGCTCCCACTCGCTGCGTCCGCCGGGAAGATTGCTGCCCGCGTTGTTCACCAGCACGTCGAGCCGTTCCAGGGATCCCGCGAGGGCGGCGATGCCGGCGGCGTCGCTGAGCTGGAGCGGGTGGTAGGCGTAGTCGTCCAGCTCGCCGTCGTACTCCGCCGCCGAGGCGCGCGTGCCCGTGATGGTCACCTCGGCGCCGGCCTCGGCGAAGGCCCGCGCGATGCCGGCTCCGATCCCGTTCGAGCCACCCGTGACCAGCACGTGGTGACCGCCGAAGTCGAAGCGCACGCCCCTCATGGGCCGACCTCCATCTCGATCATCACCTTGCCCGCGGCGGACGGATCTCGCGCCACCTCGAACGCCTCGTGGAAGCGCTCGAGCGGGAAGCGGTGGCTGATCAGCGGGGAGAGGTCGCGTCGCTCGAGCAGGTCGAGCATCGCCGTGTAGTCGCTCGGATACTCCATGGCTCCGCGCAGGGTGAGCTGCTTCATCATCACGAGCAGGAAGTGGACCTCGCGCGGCTCGTCGTGGAGGGCCACCACCGACAGGCGTGCATCGGCCTTGGCGTTCTGCAGCATTCCGGAAATGACCGATGCGGCGCCCGAGGCCTCTACGTACGCGTCGGTCGCCACCATCGGCGCGCCCAGGACCGGCTCCTCGCCATGGAGCTGGCGCAGGCGGGCCCAGGCGTCTTCGCGCGAGGCGTCCACGACCTCGCGCGCACCCAGGGCGCGCGCGATCTCGAGTCGCTTCGCCGAGAGATCGATCGCGACCACGTCCTCCACGCCCCGATCGGCCAGCACCGCGACGGCCGCCAGGCCGATCGGGCCGGCGCCGAACACCGCCACCTTCTCGCCGACGGCGGCCTCGCTCCGGTCCACGGCGTTCATGCCCACACCGAGCGGCTCGGTCAGGGCCGCCAGGTCCATGGGCAGGCCCTCGGGCAGCCGGAACAGGCTCTCGCCGGCAGCGGCGTCGCGCACCAGGAGGAGTGGGGCGAAGCCGCCCTCGGCCCCGCCGTTGCCGATCATGTTCCTCCGCGCGGTCGGATGCAGGACGACCCGGTCTCCGCGCGCAACGGTCTCGACCTCCTCGCCCACCGCCTCGACCGTTCCGGAGAGCTCGTGGCCGAGGGGCATGGGGCGCCCGGTCGGCCCCGCGAGCCCGCCCAGGCGTACGTAGCGGAGATCGGTGCCGCAGATCCCGCAGGCGTGGACGCGCAGCACCGCGTCGCGCGCACCGCAGACAGGCTCCGGTACGTCGTCGACGCGCACGTCGCCGGGTCCGTGCACGTTGACCTGCCTCACGCCTCGGACTCCACGCCGAATCGTTCGAAGTAGAAGCTGAAGCGCTCGCGCAGGGCGCGCGGGTCCACGCCGAAGTCCCCCTCCAGGTCGTAGAGGATGCGACCGTGCTTCCCGCGCGGGTTGGCCTCCAGATAGGCGCCCAGCTCGGCGCGGGCGCGAGCGTCGATCGGGAGCCCCGCCTTGGAGTAGATGCGTTCCACCATGGCCAGGTCGTCGGCCATGAACTCGTGGAAGAGGCAGTCGAAGCTCTGCTCCTCGGGGATCCGGTGCCGGTCGCGCACACAGGCGCGCAGCAGGGTCTCGATGCGGTCGATCCAGTAGGCGGCGACTGCGGCCGGGTCCACCCGCTTGCGCCGGGCCCGGTCGCCGTAGGCGAGCATGGTGATGGCCGACGCGATCACCGACACCGGGTCCCGGTGGGTCAGCACGACGGTGGCGTCGGGGAACACCGTGCGCAGCGGGCCGAGCTGCTCCATGTGCTGGGGCGACTTCAGGATCCAGCGGTCCGGTCCGCGCAGCCACTGCAGGGCCTGGAGGGCCTTCTTCAGGTAGCGGTAGTGGGGGGTCTGGTCGTGGGCGAGGTAGTGGTCGCGCCAGCGCGGCACGGTGGCGATCCACTCCAGCTCGTAGGACGCGAAGTCGAGGGCCATCACCTCGATCTCCTCGTGCACGTGCTCCGGGGCCATGTCGTGCATGTTCTTGAGCAGGGGCATGAAGGCGTCCTGCTGGGCGTAGCTCTCGCGGCAGCGCGCCAGCCGCGGGTCGACGCCGTCGGCCCCGGGCTCCTCTGCGGGGTCGGGGAAGGGCTCCAGGCTCTCCCAGTACGGCAGCGAGCGCAGCCGCGAGTCGGCGGCGATCAGGTTCAGCAGATGCGTGGTTCCCGAGCGCGGCAGGCCGCCGATGACGATCGGGGCCGAGATCTCCACGTCGAGGATCTCCGGGTGCCGCCCGATCAGGTCTTCCAGCCGAAGGCGATTCGATGCGTACCGCACGCAGTCTCGGAAGGCGCCGACACGTCCCACCGGTCCCAGGTCCTCGTCCTCCTCCAGGGCCCGGAGCCACAAGCGGAGGCGTTCGCGGAAGTCGTCGGGGCCGAAGTCCGACAGCCCGGTGCGCTCCACGGCCTGCCCGAGCACCACCTCTTCGCTGAAGACGATCTCCATCTTCGCGGTGATCTCGATCGCGGCCTTCTGGATGGGGGAGAGGATCGGGTTCGCCAGGTCGTCGATGCGGATGTCGTCGGGCCGCGCGCTCACGCCGTTCCCTCCAGCGCGGATTCGAGCCGGCGGATCTCCTTGCGCAGCCAGGAAGTCTCCCAGAAGTTGACGCTCTCGGCCTCCAGGGCGCGATGGGCGTCGCGGCAGGCCTCCAGGGCGGCGCGGTGGGTGGGCTCCGCGCCGAGTGCCACCTCGGCCAGATGGATCGCCTCGAGGGGGGCTCCGGCCGAGAGCTTCTCGCGGGCGCGCCGGGCCAGCGCGTCGGCGCCCCCGGCCAGCTCGGCCAGGTCGCCGTGCACGCTCGAAGCCGGGACCGGGTAGAGCTCGGTGGTGGACTCGTGGTGGAACCAGCCCGCGTAGGTCTCCCAGATGGCGCGCACGCTCCAGGACACCTTCCCGTAGCCTTGTCCTACCTCGAGCTCCGCAGGAGGCCGGATCTCGCGCATCAGGGTGCGCACGTCCTTCCCCTCGTTCATGCCGCGCACGGTCTCGTCGTGCACGAAGCGGACCGCATCGCGCAGCCGCGTCAGCTCCGCCTGGATCGTCTCGCGCCCCGCCACCGGATCGTGGTGCCCGACCAGCAGCAGCTCGGGCTCGAGCGTGCGCACCCGCTCCAGCGAGTCGATGAACCTCAGCGCCTCGCGGTGGCGGTCGCCCCGGATCGTCACCAGGTTGGGGAAGTGTCCGAACAGGGCGCTGAAGAGGTTGCCCGCGAAGCAGATGCGGTGTTCCGGGAGCCACACCACCATCGAGTCGGTGGTCTCGCCGCCGGGTGTGGCCAGCAGCTCGAAGCGCAGCCCGCCCAGCTCGAAGGCGTGGCGGTCCTCGAACGTGATGGTGGGGACCGGCTTCGACTGCGGCGGGAAGTCGCCTCCGATGTGCTCGCGGATGTAGGCGTTCGCCCTGCGGATGGCATCGGCGAAGGCGAAGGCGCTGCGCCGCCCGCGGAAGGCGGCGATGCGCGCATCGTCCTCCTGGTGCGCCGGGTTGTTGGCCTGGGCCACGATCTCGGTGCCGGGCTCGCGCAGCAGATCGACGCCCCCCACGTGGTCCACATGGCCCTGGGTGAGCAGGATGTAGCGGAGCGGCCCGTCGTCCACGGCAGCGTAGTTGCGCTTGTGGACCGGGCCCTCGAAGCCCATTCCGGTGTTGATCACCACGCGCCCCTCGCAGGTCGTGACCAGGTAGCTGTTCGAGAGCCCCTCGGAGACCCAGACGAAATCGTTGATCGGGCGCGCGGCGGGCTGCGAGGCGGGCTGGATCTCGAATCCGCCGGGGCGGCTCTTGTAGACGGGCTCGGCCATGCCGGACCTCCGTGGCTTCGGAGCGGGTGGCGTTGAGATAATACGAAAGTATTATCTCTGTCAATGGGCACGCCGAATCCCGTCTCCGCCCTGCGCTCGGACGCCCGTGCCACCCGCGCGCGCATCGTGGCGGCCGCGGAGCGGCTCTTCGCCGAGCGGGGAATCGACGCGGTCTCCCTCGTGGAGATCGGAAAGGAGGCGGGCCAGCGCAATCGGTCGGCCGTGCAGTACCACTTCGGCGACAAGCGGGGCGTGATCGAGGCCATCCTCGACAAGCACACCCCCGGCATCGAGGCGCAGCGCCACGGCATGATGGACGCGCTCGAGGCCACCGGCGATCCGGACCTCCGCGAGCTCGTCCAGGTGCTGGTGCGTCCCGTGGCCGACAAGGTGGAGGATCCGGACGGCGGCCTGGCCTTCGTGCGTATCAGCTCGGAGCTCATCGGCCACCGGGAGTTCCCGCTCATCACGCTGTGGGAGAAGCGCGGGAACCGCGCCGCCGAGCGGCTGCGGCGCCTGACGGCACGCGCGACGCCGCGTCTCCCGGCCCCGGTCCGACGGCCGCGCTGGCTGCTGGTGACCGGCCTTCTCTTCCACGGCATCTGCGACTGGTCCCGCGTGGGCAGCGAGATCACCCTCGGCCACGCGCGCACACCCTTCGACCGCTTCGTCGACGAGCTCGTCGAAGCCATCGTGGCGGTGCTCGCCGCGCCACCCGCTCGGGAGAAGCCATGAGCGATTCCCTCGACCTCGGGCCCATCGACCAGATCAGCTACGTCGTCGCGGACCTCGACGCGGCACTTCCGCGCTACGAGGCGCTCTTCGGTCCGTTCCGGGTCTCGGAGGCGCCGCTCCCGGACTGCACGATCCGTGGCCAGCAGGCCGACTGTCGGCTCAAGCTGGCCATCAACCGCGTCGGCCCGGTGGAGATCGAGCTGATCGAGGTGCTGGAGGGCGAGACCCCCCACAGCGAGCACCTGCGCGAGCATGGCGAGGGGCTCCACCATGTTCGCTTCCGGGTCCGGGCGATCGAGGCTCGGATCCACGCCCTCGAACGGGAGGGCTACGCGTGCCTCTTCTTCAAGCGCTTCGGGCCCGGCGCGGCCTTCGCCTACCTGGAGACCCCGCCCGAGATCGGAGGCAGTCTGATCGAGCTTCTGGAGCTGCCGGGGTAGGAAAACGCCCCCATTCTGGTACTTTTTGTCCCGATTTGCGTGCCCGGCACGCACGGCGCCGGGGCACGGCGCAGGGGGGAATCATGAAGCTCCGACTCGCACTCGCGGGCGCCGCGGTGATCTTTCTGTCGTCGACCGCCCTCGCGGGCGGTGTCGTCAAGCTCTCGGTCACGAACAAGGGCAAGCTCAAGGTCCTGGGGGACAAGCAGGCCAACTCGATCGTGATCGAGAAGCTCGACAACGCCGACATCCGCGTCTCCGCGGCGCCGGATCGTTTCGGCAACGACACGCAGCTGAAGGTGGGAAGCCAGAACCCCACGCTCGCGGAGTTCGCCGGCGTCACGGCGATCGACATCAAGATGAAGAACGGAGACGATCGCGTGGACATCGTGCGCGATCTCGAGGAGATCGTCACCCTGGACGGCGCGCTGAAGATCGACATGGGCTCGGACGACGACGTGCTGGTCCTGGAAGAGGTGGAGCCGGACAGCCTGGCGATCAAGACCAGCAAAGGAAGCGATCGGGTCACGATCCGTGCCGTCCAGGTACTCGGCAAGACCTCCATCAACACCGGCGGCGACGACGACCTCCTCTTCATCGAGCTCCTCAACTCGGGCTCGCTCGACGTGAAGATGGACAAGGGCGACGACTCCCTGTGCATCGACGCCGGGTCCTTCATCCCGGGGAAGATCAAGGTGGATGGTGGGAAGGGCACGGCCTGGTGGGATCGGATCGACGACGATCTGGGCATCGAGGACAGCAACTTCGAGGCCGAGGAGAACGGGCTCTGCACCATCTGAGGGGAACGGGGCACCCGCGGCGCGCAGCCGCGGGTCAGGGTCCGGGGAAGAGCCGGCGATAGCCGGCGATGTAGCCGTAGAAGAGGTCCCGACCCCCGCTGTCGTGGCCGACGACCCAGGCTGCGGCCGCGAGCGCCGCGACGCCGAGCAGGACGGCGACGGGCCAGCCGGCCCGCGCTCCGCTGCGGCGCTGCAGGCACAGCTCGGCCACGGCCATCTGCGACCAGGCGGCGACGAAGATGCCGACCGAGAGCGGGTTGAGCGCATAGTAGAGGGCCTGGCCGGCTGGGAAGACCGCCGTCACCCGGACCATCTCCTTGCCGAGCCAGAGGGTGGGGATCGCCAGTCCCGCCAGCAGGGCGCCGGCCGTGCCCGCTCCGGCGCGACGCGCAGCCGGGTAGGCGAGCCCGGCGCCGAAGATCAGGCAAGCGGTGTAGGGAACGATGGCGAGCTCGGCGATGCGCGGGGGAGCGCTCTGGTAGACGGCCCACGAGAGCCCGGTCAGGGAGACGAGGGCGACCGGCAGCCGCCACGGGGAGCTTCGCCGCTCAGCCATCGAAGCGTTCGCCGCGCTTCAGCGCCTCCAGGGTGCGGCGCAGCTCGGGCAGCAGGGCGTCGGCCTCGGCCGTTCCCATGATGTCCTGCTGCTGCCGCGGGTCGCGCACGACGTCGTGCAGCGACGGCTCGAAGCGGCCCTCGTACTCCACGTAGAGGTGGCGCTCCGTGCGCACCCCGCGGTAGCTCGGCGCGTTGTACGGGAACTCGCGGTGGTTCTCGACGAGCCATGCCCGGCGGCCCGGGGCCCCGGCGCTCCGCATGGCCGGAACGAGGCTCCTGCCGTGCATCGTCGGCGATGCCGGCAGCCCTGCGAGATCGAGGAGCGTTGGACCCAGGTCGATGTTCAGCGCCATCTGCTCCGCACGGCGTCCCGGTCCCTCGACCCGGCCTGGCGCGCGTACGACGAAGGGCAGGCGCAGCACCTCCTCGAAGGGCCAGCGGAGCTCCACGTGCCCGTGCTCGCCGAAGAGGAACCCGTTGTCGCTCGTGTACAAGACCACCGTCTCGCCCGTCAGGTCGAACGCGTCCAGCGCGTCGAGGATGCGCCCGATCTCGCGGTCGAGTGAGGTGACCGTGGCCATGTAGCGCCGGATCGAGACGTCGATGGGGCGCTCGAAGCCGCCCCAGATCTCTCCATTGGTGAATCCGGTCCAGCGATTGGCGCCTTCGGGAAGGTCGACCTCGGCGTCGGCGTAGAGATCATCGTGATCGGGATGCGGTCGCCAGGGGTGATGGACCGACTTGTGGGAGAGGTACACGCAGAACGGGTCCTCGCGTCGGCTCTCGATGAACTCGATGGCGCGGTCGGTGAGCTCCTCGGGCAGGTAGGCCTTGCGTGACGGCTCGGGCCGGCCGTCGACGACGAGGGGGCAGTCGAAGTAGCGGCCCTGGCCGTCCTGGATCGTGAAGGTGACGAAGCGGTCCAGTCCGCGCAGCTTCGGCATGCCCGAGCCCGGCATGTGCCACTTCCCGATGAAGGCCGTCGCGTATCCCGCCTCGCCATGCAGTCGTTCGAGGAAGGTCTCGTAGGCGTCGTCCCAGAAGCCGCGGTTGCTGTGGTTCCAGACACCGTGCTGCCAGGCGTAGCGCCCGGTCAGGAAGCTCGCGCGGGCGGGACTGCAGAGCGGGGTGGTACAGAAGGCGTTCGCGAACACCAGCCCCTCGCGAGCGAGCCGGTCGAGATGGGGCGTGCGCACGAACGGGTGTCCTGCGCCCCCCCAGGCGTCCCAACGGTGGTTGTCCGAGAGGATGACGACGATGTTCGGAGGCCGTCGTCGGGCCAGGCGGGCAGCGGCGCGGCGGCCGCCCAGGCCGGCCAGCGCGGCACCTCCCAGTGCACGCAACAGGCCGCGCCGCGTCCAGCCGTCCGCCCCCGGCACCGTCACCCCCCGCGCAGGACGACCGTCACACCCGCGCGCGCGCGGGATCCGGGGACAGGGCTTCCAGGCGCCGGCCTCCATCGTGGGAGCGCTGCGCTGCGGCGACCGCCTCGGGGTAGAACTGCGCGGACCAGGACCGGAACGCGGGAATGGGTCCGTCGGCGTCCGAGAGGCGCGGTCGGGGCCGGAACTGCTTGTGCTCCCAGATGGGGATGTCCTGCTCGATGGTCTTGCGCCCCTCGGCACGCGCCTTGTAGAGGAGCGCCCGGGCGAGCCCCGGAACGGCGAAGCGGCGCACGCTCAGCATCGAGACGACGTCGATGCGCTCGTCGTCGATCGGGGTGATGTAGAAGGGGTAGCAGTAGGCCATGTCGATCTTCGTACGCACCTGGGCGCGGTTCACGACCAGTCCCAGGCCGTGCAGGGTGCAGTCGAGGGGACCCGCGACGTCGCCGTAGATCTTCTTCAGGAGACCGAAGAAGGCGAGGGTCTGCCAGGTGCGGTGTGTCAGGTGGGCACCGTCGATCTCGAGCCCGCGCGTCTCCATCGCCGCGGTCTGCTGCCGGTGGATGTGCGGGAAGTGCGCCGCGTCCATCGCGTTCTCTCCGAGCTCCTGGCAGTGGGTGCGCATCTCCCAGTGCTGTGCCTGCTGGAAGGGCAGCCAGTCCGGGTTGCCGTACTCCGGGAACTGGGGGACGTGCCAGTCCGGTTCGGCTCCTTCCGGGTGGTGCCAGACGAGGATGCGGCCGTTCACCTCCTCGACGGGCCACGAGCGCAGCGAGGCGCGCGGCAGGGATCGCGCCAGGGGCGCGTACACGCAGCGCCCGGCTCCATCGAAGCGCCAGCCGTGGAAGGGGCACTCGATCGTGTTGCCCTCGACCGCGCCGCCGATGCCGAGATGGGCGCCCAGGTGGGGGCAGGCGGCGTCCAGCACCCGCGCCTGACCCGAGCGCGTGCGGAAGAGCACCAGGTCCTGCCCGAAGCGGTGCAGGGGGCGCACCTGGCCGGGGGCGAGCTCGCCGCTTCCAGCCAGGCTGAACCAGCCGGAGGGGAAGGGGGGCAGGCTGAACCGGTCGCGAACGGGACGGCGGGTCATCGGAGGAAGCGTACCCCGAGCAGGAGTGCCAGTGGGTGAAGAACTTCACAGCGGACCGACGGGGGGCAAGCCACCCGTCTTGCCCAGGGGAGGGCTACCCTGACGACCAACCACGGAGCGGGAGCGCGTGAGCTGGATCCTCAATCGCCTGGCGGGAAAGATGATGTCTGCGTTCGTGGCCGAGGGGGTGGGCCTGGACGACGAGGGCCGTCTGCTGCTTCCGGACGGGCTCACGGCTCCCCGCGTCCACCGGTTCATCGAGCTCTGCGTGGACACCCGCTACGAGCACGCGCGCGATGCCATTCACGATCTCTTCGCGCGGGTCGGCGTCAGTCGCAGCGTGGTGGCGCTGCTGAACGAGATCGTCCACGAAGACGGCGACATCGACATGGCGGCGGGGGCGCGCCAGCTGCGCCGGGTGACGAGCGCCCTGCCGCGTCTCCACGAGATCCCCGCGCGGTTTCGCACATTCCTGGTCGAGGACCTCGCCCTCGCCGACGCCGACAGCACGACCCTCGAGTCGGCCGTCGAGAGCACCCGTCGCAATGCCGCCGCGCGGCTGGGGTGCGCCCCCGATTGGGACGCGATCCTGGCCTGCGGCGACGCGGTCTCCGAGCTGACCGCCGGCTGGCGCGAGGCGCAGGCGGCCCGTACCGAGTCATCCGCGTAGCAGGGGCCGGGTACAGGGCAACCGCCCGGCTCTGCCGAAGCGGAGCGTTTGATTCTCGGTGCCGTGGGAGGGTGCGCACGGAACGGGCGCACCGGTTCGCCTCCGCGTGGCGCCGGCTTCCTAGGCCGTCATCTCCTTGATGCGCGCGGCCACCTGCTGCGACTCCGGGCTGGGCGGACCGGCCGCCTGCATCGACATCATCGCGGCCATGTCGCCCTCGACCTGGATCTGGCCGCTCATGAAGGCCTGCATCCCGGCGTTCGGGTCCTGCTCCACCATCATCTGGCGGGCCACCTCGTAGGGGATGTTGACCGTGGTGGGGGCGGCGTCGCCGAAGCCCTGGAGCAGGCGCCCGGCCTGCATGCGTGCCTCGACGTCGCCATGTGGCGCGTCCTTGATGCGGAAGTTGATCACCAGGTCTGCGATCGCATCCGGTACCGGCGGGGAGATCTCGTCGAAGATCGCCCCGGCCGCCGCAAACCACTCGTCGGAGAGGAAGTCGTGGGAAGCCACGGTCGGTGTCCTCCAGGGCCGACCCGCCGGAGCCCATGTTGGCACGAGACCGAGGGCCTCACAAATGCGCCGTCAGTCTTCGGTCGCGTTTCGCTCGCTGGCGCCCGGCCCCAGCCGGCGGCGCATGTCCTTCTCCAGGTCGGCCACGGCCGGACCCACGAACTGCTCCTTGAGCGCCTTCAGGGTGGGATACCCGGCGCTGCTCTCCGCGTCCCACTCGTCCGCGAAGCGGCCCGAGACGATGTCCTCGGTGAGCTCGTGCATCACCGAGGCGATGTCCACCGAGTCGTAGGCCGCGCGGCGCGAGAGCTGGCCGTACTGGCTCGCCGGCGAGTGGAAGTCGAACTGGCCCGTGTAGCCCACCTCGCGCACGAGGCCGTAGGTGCGCTCCACCTCGCCCGAGAGGACGAGCTCCGTCATCACCGCCTCGAGCGGAATCCCCTGGGCCAGCATCATGGCGGTGAACGTGGCGTTCACCTTGGTGAGGGCGGGCGAGAGCACCTGCTCCACGCCGAGGTCGAGGATCGCCTCCTGCAGGGGTGTCAGCGAGAGGGCCCCCTGGCGGAGCCCGCCGATCGCCTGGGCGACGGCCAGGGTTCGCGCGAGCGCCCGGCCGCTGGCATCCCGGTGCACGCCCACCGCCGTGATGAAGCCGACGCCCTCCTCGTAGCAGCTGCGCACCTCGGGACCGAGCATCCGCGGAGCGACCATGCCGAGGTCGCCCGGAGGCGTGAAGCGCTCGAAGCCGAAGGCGTAGCCGCTCGCCACCACGGTGAGCTGGTCGTCGCGCCGCTCGAGGGGCAGGCCCGGAATCGCGTCGTCGGGCACGAGGATGCACACCACGTCCGCATCGCTCGCGGCGGGGACGTCGGCGGTGTCGAAGCCGTCCGCCTCGGCCTGCTCGCGGGACGCGTCGGCCCGCGCGCAGACCTGCACCTCGATGCCCGAGTCGCGCAGGTTCAGGGCCCAGGAGCGCCCCTGGTTTCCGTATCCGACGACGGCGAGCGACTGGCCCGCCAGCGCGTTCGGATCGGCGTCGTGGTCGTAGTAGATGGCGGCCAAGGGGGAGTCCTTTCTGTTCGCTCCGCTGCCGGAGGGGCGGAGCGCGTGAGGCTACCGAATCGTCCGGCCTGCGCGGATCGGTTGTGCCTCCGACCGCAGCGCTATAGTCTTTCGGGAATTACGCACGATGCTGCCTCGCCCGACCCGACGCTGGCTCCTCCGCGCCCTGGTCCTCCTGCTGCTGCTGGCTGCCGCGCCCCGCCCGGCACGGGCTGCGCAGGATGTGCTGCGGCTCGACGACCACCTGCCCGAACGGATCTCGCTCCGCCTCGCGTCCCGTGTCCGCTACGAGTTCCTCGGCGACACCTTCCGGCGCGGCACCCGCGGCGACGCGGACCTCCTGGTCCTGCGCACCCGGGTCCACGCCCGCTTCCGCGTGACCACCAGCCTCAGCGTTGGCGCCGAGATGATCGACTCGCGGGCCTACCTACAGGACCTGCCCGTCAGCACCGGCGTCGTGAACGCGTTGGAGCTCCTGCAAGGGTACGCGGAGCTGGACCTCGCCTGGCCCGCGGGCGGCACCTCGACGCTGCGTGCCGGGCGCATCACGATGGACGTCGGCAGCAGACGTCTCGTCGCCCGCAACCGCTTCCGCAACACGATCAACGCGTTCACGGGCATCGACTGGCGCTGGCGAGGCGAGGGGAGTCGGGAGGCACGCGCCTTCTGGACCCTTCCCGTCTGGCGGCGGCCCTTCCTCCCCGAGGACACCACCGACAACGAGATCCAGTTCGACCGCGAGACCGGCGACGTGCAGTTCTGGGGTCTCCTCTACGGGGACGATCTCCCGGTCGGACACCGGGGGGAGATCTACCTGTTCGGCCTGCACGAGCGCGACAGCCACCGGCGTCCGACGCGCAACCGCAGGCTCTTCACGCCCGGCTTCCGCGTCTGGAAGCCGGCGGCGAAGGGCCAGCTCGACTACACGATCGAGTCCATCCTCCAGTTCGGTCGTTCGCGTTTCCTGATCCGCGATACGGGCGACCTGGACCACTTCGCCCACTTCCACCACGCCGAGGTGGGCTGGAGCTTCGACGCGTGGGGGTCGCCCCGCCTGCTGGCCCGGTTCGACTACGCCAGCGGCGATCGCGACCCCGACGACGGCAGGAACGGCCGCTTCGACTGGCTCTTCGGTGCGCGTCGCTTCGATTTCGGTCCGACGAGCCTCTACGGACCGTTCTTCCGCGCGAACCTGATCACGCCGGGTCTCCGTCTGAGTCTGACGCCCGCCGCGTCGGTCTCCAGCTTCGTGGACGTGCGGGGGTTCTGGCTGGCGCAGAAGCGCGACGCCTGGGTGGGCTCGGGACTCGCGGATCCGACCGGCCGCTCGGGCCGCTACCTCGGCACCCAGATCGAGCTGCGGGTGCGCTGGGACGTCTTCCCGGGAAACGTCCGCCTCGAGACCGGGCTGGCCCATCTCTTTGCCGGCGCCTTCCGGGACGATGCCCCCGGATCGAACGGCCAGGGCGACGCCACCTACGTCTACGCCCAGGCCGCGGTACGCTTCTAGGAGACCAGGCCGAGGAGACGAGCCGTGGGGCGCGCGCTGGCGGATGCGATGCCGATCGTTCGCGGGCGCAGCGCGCCTTCGGGGGTGTACGAGGAGCGCGAGCTCACGGAGCCCGTCGATCTCTGCGACGCCCACGGCCGCCTCGACCCGGACGCCGTGGGCTGGTCGCGTCGCCCCCTGGTGCGCGCGAATCTGAGCGGCCATCCGCTGCGCAAGAAGCGCTGGAACTTCTGGAACTGGATCGAGCCGGGCTTCGTCCTCTCGGCCACCCTGGCGGAGCTGGACTACGCGTCCCTGTTCGGGGCGTTCTTCATCGATCTGGAGCAGGGCGAGGCGTGGCGCGCCGGCTCGATCGGGCTGCCGGGACGCTTCGACCTCCCCGAGCACGTGGAGCGCACCATCGCCTGGCGCTCCGGCAGTGTGGACTACGAGAACGCGGTCGACGGCGACGTGCGCCGCGTGCGCCTGCGCACGCCCACCACGGACGGCGCCGAGCTGGACGCGACCCTCGTCGTCGAGATCCCGCCCGGACAGGAGAGCCTCAACGTGGTGGTGCCCTGGTCGGAGCGTCGCTTCCAGCTGAACTCCAAGCACAACACCCTCCCCACCTCCGGCCGCATCTGCGTCGGCGAGCGGACCTGGCAGCTCGATCCGGATCGCTGTCACGCGGTGCAGGACTGGGGGCGCGGGGTCTGGCCCCGCCACGCCTTCTGGAACTGGGGCGTCTGCAGCGGTGTGCAGGACGGGCGGCGCATCGGCGTCAACGTCGGCGCCAGGTGGACCGACCGCACCGGCTCCAACGAGAACGGCATCTTCCTGGACGGGCGCCTCCACAAGGTGATGGAGGATCTCCGCTGGGACTACGACCCGGCGGATGACGACGGCAACTGGCGGGTACACAGCGTCCATTCGGACACGATCGACATGACCCTCTCCACGCGCTTCCCGCACCGCTCGCGCACCAACCTCGGGATCGTACGGACGGGCGGGGTCTGCGCCTTCGGCACCTGGAGCGGTCGGATCCGCGTGGAAGGCGAGACGATCGGGATCCGCGACCTCCCCGGCTGGGCCGAGGAGTTCGAGCACTACTGGTAGTACCCCTGCGGCCTGCTACCTGGACCCCGTGCGTGTGTACCGCGCCGTCTAGCGGGCCGGGTCGAGGAACTCCTTGAAGCCGTAGCGTGCGTCGGGGCCGAGGTGGATCTGCTCGAGCACCCCGACGCCCTTCCTCTCGCCGCTGGTGGCCATCACCACCTGCTGGACGTGGAGATTCTCGAAGGCCATCTCGTCCAGGTCGTCGGTCTTCCACTTCTCGCCGCCGATCGCGAGCTCTCCCTTCCAGCGGCCGTGGCTCCACTCGGGATGCTGGTACTCGAGTCCCTTCATGCGCGCGGCGAGGACCGGGTCGAGCTGGATCTCCTCGCGCTCGCCCTGCATGGTGATCAGGGTGATCTCCGCCGAGCTGGCTCGCCGGGTGCCGGGATGGAAGGTCAGGCGGTG
>JANQFA010000220.1 GCA_028278065.1 Myxococcota bacterium | reverse complement strand
CCCGCAAGGCCAGCCAGAGACATACCGCGGTGACACCGAGCCCCAGCCAGACGCGGGGGTCGCGGAGTCGCTTCATCGCTCGGCTCCGGGAGTCAGCCGGTCGCGGGCCTCACGCGCGTCGCGGGCGATCTGCTCCCGCAGGGCTTCCACGTCGGGGAACTTGCGCTCGTCGCGCAGGCGGTGCTCGAACGCCAGCTCGATGCGCCGTCCGTACAGGTCGCCGTCGAAGTCGAGCAGGTGGGCCTCGGCCAGCACCAGGTCGTCGGCACTGAAGGTGGGCCGGCGCCCCACGTTGACCACCGCCGTGTAGCGGGAGTCGGGCTCGTCCAGCAGGCGGACGCGCCCGGCGTAGACGCCGGAACACGGGAGGATCTCGTTCTCCGGATCGAGGTTCGCGGTGGGGAAGCCCAGGCCCCGACCCCGCTGGTCGCCCTTCACCACCCGTCCCCGCACCGTGTAGAGCCGACCCAGGAGGACCGCAGCCGCCTCGACGGCGCCCTCTTCCAGCAGCGCCCGGATGCGCGTCGAGTTCACGTCCTCCCCTTCGACCGTGACCTCGGGAATGATCGTGACCGAGAAGCCGAGGTGAGGCCCCAGCTCGGTCAGCAGGTTCATCGATCCCTCGCGATCCTTGCCGAAGTGGAAGTCGTATCCGACGTAGACCTCGACGGGTCCGATCCGGCGGTGGATGAAATCGCGCACGAAGCGCTCGGGCGGGACCGAGGCGAATTCGACGTCGAAGGGCTCCAGCACGACCACGTCCACACCCAGCGACTCGAGCGCTTCGAGGCGCTGCTCCAGGGTCGTGAGCATCGCCGGTGCCTCGTCGCCGTGGAGCACACGGCGCGGATGCGGGTCGAAGGTGAAGACCACGGCCTCCCCGCCCAGGGCCCGCGCGCGCGCGATCACGATCTCCATGATGGCGCGGTGCCCCACGTGCAGACCGTCGAAATTGCCGATGGTGAGGACCGGGCTCTCGAGCCTGCGGTCGAGCGCCGCGCTTCCTGTGAAGACCTGCAATGCTAGACTCCGCCGCGTGCGAATCCTACCGCGCTACGTACTGTTCCGCTTCCTGAGCTGGTTCGTGCTGGTGCTGGTCGTGCTGGCGTTGGGCATCACCATCGCGGAGATGCTCCTGCACCTCGACGACGTCACCCAGGACTCCGAGGGAGTCATCGGCGCGCTCCGCTTCCTCGGGCTACGCGTCTGCTCCTACTACCTCCCCATCCTGATCCCCATCGCGTCGTTCACCGCCGCCTACCTGGCCCTTGGCACCTCGGCGCGCTGGCTGGAGATCACCGCCGCCAAGGCCGGCGGAGTCTCTCCGATTCGTCTGACCACGCCGATCCTGGGCGCGGCGGTACTCCTGTCCGGTGTCACGCTCCTGGTGAACGAGACGCTGGTCCTCGAAGCCGAGCGGGCCTGGCGGCGCCACCTGGACGGGGGCAGCAGCGAGGAGTCGATCGAGTTCCGGCGTGGCTCGTTCTGGTACGCGACCGGCGACTTCATCTACAACGTCGGCGACGCGGACCCGGAGACGCGCACCCTCCACGATCTGCGCATCTTCCAGACCGACCCCGCCGGTCGGCTGATCCGTCGCATCGAGGCGGCCAGTGCCAAGGTGGCGGGCGGAGACCTCGAGCTCTACGACGCCACCGAGCTCCAGTTCTCGCCCGAGCATCCGCGCCGGCCGCCCCAGCGGAGCTGGAAGCCCGCGGTCACCGTCGACACCGACGCGTCCACGCGGCCGCCGCTCCTCCACGCGGATCCCATCACCCTCTCCCTGGCCAGCCTGAGCGAGTTCATCGACAACCGCGAGGCGCAGGGGCACGACGTGGCGCGATTCGTCGGGCTGCTGCACACCCGCCTGACCGATCCCTTCAGCGTCTTCCTGCTGGCCCTGCTGGCGATCCCGTTCGGGCTGCGCGTCGAGCAGACCCGCAGCCTCGCCATCCCCGCGCTCCAGGGCGTGGCCCTGCTGCTGGTCTTCTGGTCGTTCCGGGGCGGGGCCACCCTGATGGGCGTGGCCGCGGCGCCCTGGCTGGTGCTCTTCGCCTTCCTCGGCCTGGGGGCCTGGCGCTACGCACGCGTTCCCAGCTAGAGGAGAGCTGCGGCTCCACGCGGTCGGACGCCGCCTACCGCTCGCCGCCGGAGCGGGCCGGCACGCCGGGATCCTGGAACGCGCGGAAGAACTCGCTCGACGGCGGCAGAACGATGGTGGTGCCCTCTCCGATGGTCTTGCGGTACGCCTCGAGGCTGCGCACGAACGCGTAGAACTCGGGGTCGGCATCGTAGGCTTCAGCGTAGATCCCGGCCGCCAGGGCGTCCCCTTCGCCGCGCATTCTCTCCGAGTCGCGACGCGCTTCGGCCACGGTGATGCGGGCGTCCCGGTCGGCCTCGGCGCGGATCCGACGTCCTTCCTCGTCACCCTCCGCACGGTTCTTGCGCGCCTGACGCTCGCGTTCGGTCACCATGCGCGCATAGACGTTCTCGAGGGTCTTGCCCGGAAGCTCGGTGCGGTTGATCCGAACGTCGCGCACCGAGATCCCCGCAGGCTCGAGCTCCGCTCGCGAATCCGCCGCGATCGCGCTCACGATCTCGTCGCGCGCCTCGGTCAGCACCTCGGGAATCGTGCGCTGTCCGATCTCCTCCCGGACGTCGGCTCGGATCACGTCGTTGATGCGTCGCTCGGCGCGCGCCACGTCTCCCCGGAAGGCGCGATAGAAGGCCTCCGGGTCGCGAATCCTCCAGGCGACGTAGTTGTCCACGACGATGCGCTCCTGGTCGCGGGTCTGGATCTCGCTGGCGGGCGAATTCAGGTACAGGAGCCGAGAATCGAAGGTCAGCACCTCGGTCAGCAGCGGCAGCCGCCACCACAGCCCGGGCTCGGTGCGCACGGCAACCGGGTTGCCGAAGAAGAGCACCATCTTCTGCTCGCCCTCGCGAGTGATGAGGACCGGCCCCAGGTTGAGGCTGCCGGCCCAGACCAGCGCAGACACCGCGGCGAGCCCCACCAGCAGGACCATGAGCAGGCGTCTCATCGCGACCCCCCGGTGGCAGGCTTCCCCAGCGGCAGGTAGGGCAGCACCTGGGTCGTGCCCGGCTCGATGATCACCTTCTCCACCTCGGGCAGGACCTCTTCCATGGTCTCGAGATACAACCGCTGTCGCGTGACCTCGGGCGCCTTGCGGTACTCCACCAGCAGCGCCGAGAAGCGGTCCGCCTCACCGTAGGCCTCGACCACCTTGGCATCCCGGTAGCCCTCTGCCGCGCGCCGCAGCTCGGCGGCTTCGGCGCGCGCGCGGGGCAGCACCTCGTTGGCGTAACCCTGCGCTTCGTTGATCTTGCGATCGCGATCCTGGGCCGCTGCGATCACGTCGTCGAAGGCCCCCTGGACCTCCGGGGGCGGCTGCACCTCCTGAAGCTCGATGCCGTTCACGAGCAGGCCCGATTCGTAGCGGTCCAGCAGGTCCTGGAGCTGCTCCCGCGTCTCGCTCTCCACCGCCCCACGCTGGTCGGTCAACACGCCGTCGATGGAGGTTCGACCGATCACCTCGCGGATGGCGGCCTGGGCCGTATCCCGCAGCATGCTGCGCGGATCCGCGATCCGGTAGCGGGAGAAGAAGGCGTCCTTCACCTGGTACTGCACCACGAAACCGATGTGCGCGATGTTGTTGTCCTTCGTCTGGATCACACCCTCCAGGCGCTGCGTCGCCGTGGGCTCGCCTTCCTGCGGGAAGCCGAAGGCCTCCCGCTCGACCAGGTCCGCGCGCACGACCTCGTGGGACTCCAGGGGCGGGGGCAGATGCCACTTCAGGCCCGGCTCCTCCACGGTACGGTCGTAGCTCCCCAACCTCAGAATCACGGCGTTCTCGCCCGGCTCGAGCTGGTACAGCCCGAAGTAGGCCCATCCCACCAGAATCCCGATGGAGACGAGCACCGCGAAGGTATTCGCAACGGTCCGCCCGATCCGGCGCTTCACCTCATCGTCGGGCGGCAGACTCTCGACGTCTCGAGCCAAGGGCTAGCTCCCGGACCCGCCGTCGCCGCCCCCGTAGAACGACCGGAACACGTCGATCGGAATCGGGAAGGCGATGGTGGAGTTGTTCTCGGTGGCGATCTCCGAGAGGGTTTGCAGGTAGCGAAGCTGGATCGCCGCCGGCTGGTCCGCGAGGACTCCGGCCGCCTCCGCCAGGCGCTGCGAGGCCTGGAACTCGCCCTCCGCGTGGATGATCTTGGAGCGCTTCTCGCGCTCGGCCTCGGCCTGGCGTGCCATGGCGCGCTGCATGTCCGGCGGCAGGTCGATCTGCTTCACCTCGACCGCGCGCACCTTGACGCCCCAGGGCTCGGTCTGCAGGTCGATGATCTCCTGGAGCTTGCGATTGATGTCGTCGCGCTCGGCGAGCAGCTCGTCGAGCTCGGCCTGGCCGCACACGCTGCGCAGGGTGGTCTGGGCGAGCTGGGAGGTGCCGTAGAGGTAGTTCTCCACCTGGATGACGGCCTTCTCCGGATGCAGCACGCGGAAGTAGAGCACCGCGTTCACCTTGACCGACACGTTGTCGCGGGTGATCACCTCCTGGGCGGGCACATCCATCACCACCTCGCGCAGGCTGATCTTCACCATGCGCTCGATGCCGGGGATCATCAGATTGAGGCCCGCCTCCATCACGCGGTTGAAGCGGCCCAGCCGGAACACGACCCCGCGCTCGTACTCCGCGATGATGCGGATACACATGAAGAGCAACACGATCACGAAGACCGCGAAGACCAGGATCGGTGCCGAGATCATCTCCCTCTACCCTCCAGTAGCGCTCGCGCGCTCAGCTCGGGTCCGGCGCGCGCCGCACCCGCAGCTCCAATCCATCGACGTCGGTCACCTCGACGCGAGCGCCGGTCTCGATGGGCTCGTCCGCTCGTGCGGTCCAGAACTCCCCGCGCACGAAGACCGAGCCCTCCGGCGCCAGCTCCGAGTGACTTCGCCCCACCATCCCCACCAGCTCGTGGATCCCCGCCACCTGCGGCCGCCCGAAGCTGCGGCCGACCACGAAGATGACGATACCCGAGAAGAGACCCAGCGCCGCCACCGCGGGCACCAGCACCTTCCAGAAGGAGACGCTCAGGTCGTTGGCCTCGGGCAGGTCGAAGATCATCGTACCCCCGAGCAGCAGGCAGGCCAGGCCCGCCGTGAAGAGCAGTCCGTACGAGGTGATGAAGAGCTCGAGCGCCAGGCACGCCAGCCCCGCGAAGATCAGGATCAGCCCGAGCCAGGAGAAGGGCAGGATCTGGAGGGAGATGAAGCCCAGCAGGAGCGCGATTCCACCGACCACGCCGGGCACGATGCCCCCGGGCTGGGTGAACTCGACGTAGAGTCCGAGCATGCCCGCCAGGATCAGCAGCATCGCGATGTCCGGGGTGGCGAGGACGTCGAGGAAGCGGTTGAGGAGGTCCATCTCGAACTCGATCACCGCCTTGCCGACCAGGTCGAGGGTGCGCATGCTCCCGTCGCCCAGCTCCACCTCGCGCCCCTCCACCGCCTCGAACAGGGCTTCGCGGCTGTTCGCCACCAGGTCGATCACGCCCAGCTCCAGGGCCTCGTCCTGGGCGATCGCCACGGATTCGCGCACCGCCTTGACCGCCCACTCCACGTTGCGATCGCGGCGCTTGGCGATCGACTCCATGAAGGCGGCCATGAAGTTCTCCGCCTTCTCTGCGGCGTAGTCGCGCCCCCCGCCCTCTTCGTCGTTCCCGCGCGCGGGGCCCCCGCCGCCGATCGAGACCGGATGCGCAGCGCCGATGCTCGTGCCCGGCGCCATCGCGGCGACATGGCCGGCCAGGGTGATGAAGGCGCCGGCCGAGCCGGCCCAGGCGCCGTGGGGGGAGACGTACACCAGGATCGGGACCCGGGCGTTCAGCATCGCCTGGATGATGTCCTTGGTGGACGCGACCAGACCGCCGGGCGTGTCGAGCTGGATGAGGAGCGCCTCGGCGCCCTCCGCCTCGGCGCGATCGATCGCTCGGATCAGGTGGTCCGCAACGGCCGGATTGATCGATCCGTCCACCGTGACCACGTGCACCGGCCCCGCTCGCGCGACGCCGGAGACGAGCAGGGCGACGAGCCCGATCAGCCCTGCGAGGCGGGTCGCGCTCACCCGCGCTCCTCCCGCAGCTTCTCGACGCGGTCCAGGATGCGCCCGGCCACCTCCGCCTTGCTGAGCAGCGGGAGCTCCTCCACGTCGCCGCCGGGCCATACGAACCAGACCGCGTTGGTGTCGCTGTCGAAGCCCGCGCCGGCCCGGGAGACGTCGTTGGCGACCAGGAGATCGCAGCGCTTGCGCTCGATCTTGCGGCGCGCCGCCTCCACCACGTCGTGGCTCTCCGCGGCGAACCCGACCACGACGCGCTCCCCGGGCTGCTCGGCCAGGGATGCCAGGATGTCGGGGTTGCGGACCAGCTCGAGGGTCAGACCCTCCTCCTCCGCCAGGTCTTCCTTCTTGATCTTGCGCGCGGCGGCCTGCGCCGGGCGGAAGTCGGCCACGGCCGCGGTCATGACCACCACGGTGGCGTCGGGCAGCGCCTTGAAGACCGCGTCGCGCATCTCGACGGCGCTCTCCACATCCACCCGTTCGACACCGCCAGGCGTCTCCAACGCCGAGGGACCCGAGATCAGCACCACGCGCGCGCCTCGGCGCGCTGCCTCGCGTGCCACCGCATAGCCCATCTTGCCAGAGGAGCGATTCGTCAGGGCACGCACCGCGTCCACCGGCTCGCGGGTCCCGCCCGCGGTCACCAGCACCGTCTCGCCCTGCAGGCTGCGCGGGCCCATCACCTGCAGCGTCGCCTCCGCAATGTCCGCGGGCGACGCCATGCGGCCCTCCCCTTCCCAGCCGCAGGCCAGCCAGCCCGCTTCCGGCCCCACGAAGGCGACCCCGCGCGCCCGCAGCAGCTCTACATTGGCCCGGGTCGCCGCGTGATCCCACATGTTGACGTTCATGGCGGGCGCCACGAGCACGGGCGCGCGCGTGGCCAGGAGCAGGGTGGTCACCAGGTCGTCCGCCAGACCGTGCGCCATGCGCGCCAGCACGTTGGCCGTGGCCGGCGCCACCACCACGGCGTCCGCCCAGTCGGCCAGGGCGATGTGGTCGATCTCGCCCTCCTCGGCCGGGTCGAAGAGCTCGCTGCGCACCGCCTGGCCGGACAAGGTCTGGAGCACCAGCGGAGAGACGAAGCGCGTCGCCGCGGGTGTCATGGCGCAGCGCACCGTGTGACCCTCCGCGCGCAGGGCCCGGACCAGCTCCGGGATCTTGTACGCGGCGATCCCGCCTGTGACGGCGAGCAGCACGCGTTGGTGCGCCATGGAGAAAACCCTTCGGAAATCAGGTTCTTGGGCTCAAAGGGTATCCGCCCGCGGGGAGGGTGTCCACGCGAGGCCGAGAAGCGCCGCGCCCTCGGCGAAGCGCGCCCGCAGCCCGCGCGAATCCGGCGCCTCCGCATAGACGCGTAGGACCGCCTCGGTGCCCGACGCCCGCAGCATCACGAATCCGTCCCCGACGGCGAGTCTCAGCCCGTCGCGGCGATCGACGTCGGTCACCCGGGCCCCGCCCAGCCGGCTCGGGGGACGCCGCCCCAGCCGCTCGAGTCGCTCCCGCGCCGCGGGGCTCGCGACCAGCGCGATGCGGCCGCAGGCGCGGCGACCGTGGCGGCGCTCCAGGCGCGCGAGCCCCTCCGCCAGGGGCTCCTCGGCCGCCCGCTCGGCGAGCAGACACGCCGCCAGCATTCCATCCTTGTCGAGGGAGAAGCTCCCCCATGCGAAGCCTCCGGACTCCTCGCCGGCGACGTCGGCACTTCCCTCGTGCAGGGCATCCGCCAGGTGCTTGAAGCCGATCGGGTGACGCGAGACGGCGAGGCCGTGCTCGCGGGCGACCGCCTCGACGAGCGAGCCCGTCGCGATCGAGATGGCCACCCCGCGCCCGACGCGCCCCAGCCGCGCGAGGTGCTCCACCAGCAGGGCGACGGCCCCGGTCTCGGACAGGAAGCGTCCGCGGGCATCGGTCACCGCGAAGCGATCCGCGTCGCCGTCGGTCGCGATGCCGAACGAGAGAGACGTGTCGCCCGCCACCCGTCGGGAGAGCGCGCGCAGCCGCTCGGGCAGCGGATCGGGCGCCGCCCCACCGAAGCGGACGTTCCGCTCGGCACGCAACGCGTCGACCTCGACACCCAGCGAGGCGAGCGCCTGCGGAAGCACCAGGGCGCCCGCTCCGTGCATCGCGTCGTAGGCGATGCGGATGCCCGCCCGCCGCACGACGGAGCCCTCCACAACCCGGGCCAGGTCACGCGCGTAGCCCCCGCTGAGGTCCTGCACCCGCGCGCCTGCCGCGCGGCCCTGCGTCGCCCCGCTCCGGTCGTCACGCCCGGCCCGGGGCCAGTCGTCGCGCGTGGCCGCCTCGATCCCCTTCGTCGCCGCCTCGATCGCCTTCGTCGCCGCCTCGCGGGCACTCGCCCCGCGCGCATCGAGGACCTTGAGGCCGTGGTCCGACGCGGCATTGTGGCTGGCTGTGAAGACGAGTCCGGCTGCCGCGCCAACGCGGGGGACGAAGCGCGCAACCGCCGGAGTGGGCGTCGGGCCGGGCGCCCGGATCACGGCGAAGCCCTCGCGCTGGAGGACCTGCCCGGCCGCCCGCGCCAGGCGCTCCCCGCCCAGGCGCCGATCGTGCGCGACGACGACCGGTCCCTCCATCGACGCGTCGCGCAGCCAGACGGCCACGCCGGCCGCCACCGCGCGGGTGCGCCGCTCGTTCACCTCCTCGCCGAGGATGCCCCGCCAGCCGCTCGTCCCGAAGCGGACGGGCGCGCCCACCATCGCGACGCCCCGCCTAGCCCGCGCCGAGCTTCTCGCGGAGCGCGGCCTCCACGACCGGAGGCACGAAGTCGCTGATGTCGGTGCCGAAGCGCACCAGCTCCTTCAGGCGCGACGAGCTCACGTAGAAGTACTCCTGGCTCGTCATCATGAATATCGTCTCGAGCTCCGGGCTCAGGTGCTTGTTCATCAGCGCCATCTCGAACTCGTACTCGAAGTCCGACATGGCCCGGAGGCCGCGGATCACCGCCTTGGCTCCCACCGCGCGCGCGTAGTCGACGAGGAGCCCATCCACCACGTCGATCCGGATGCCCGGCGTATCCTTGAGCACCTCCTTCAGCATCGAGACCCGCTCCTCGGTGCTGAAGAGACCGGACTTCGCGATGTTCTTGGCCACACCCACGACGAGCTCGTCGAAGACCGCATGGGCACGCTGGATGATGTCCAGGTGGCCGTTGGTCACCGGATCGAAGCTGGCGGGAAAGACGGCCAGCGATCCTCCTGACGTCATGCCGGTTCTGCCTCCACCTGGCGTCCCGAATCCCCGGGCTCGAGTCGCACGATCACGGTCTCTCCGTAGCGGCGCTCCTCGCGCAGCGCCAGCCCCGGCACGATCGGCACAGGATGACGCCGGGAAGCCTCCACCACCACCTCTCCGCCCGTCGACACGAGATCGGCTGCCACCAGGGCCTCGAGGGCGCGCCGGGCCTCGTCCGATGCGTACGGCGGATCGAGGAAGACCAGGTCGAAGGTCTCGGCGTCGCGACCCAGTCTGCGCATCACCGCGGGCGCGTCGCCCCGCACCACCCGGGCGATCTCGGGCACGTCTCCCAGCCCGAGGCTCTCCAGGTTGGACCGCAGGACCCGCAGGGACGCACGAGCCCTCTCCACGAAGACCGCGCTCGCGGCACCCCGCGAGAGGGCTTCGATCCCGAGGGCACCGGTTCCCGCGTACACATCGAGGATGTGACGCCCTGCCAGGTCGCCGAGCGCGGAGAAGAGCGCCTCGCGAACCCGATCGGAGGTGGGGCGAACTCCCCGCCCCGGCGGATCCGCCAGCCGCCTGCCTCCGAACCGTCCCGCGATCACTCGCATGGGTCTCCATCCACCCGCAGCCAACCGGCAGTCTAGTGGAAACGGATCGGGGTAAACCGTGACGCTGTCCCGTGAATTGCTACCGTCGCGGGCGGCGTGCGCGTGATGCGGAGCGCGGTGTTCATTTCGCAGGCGCGCACCCGCAACCTTGAGGAACCGGACCATGGCCACAGCACAAGTTGAGCGACAGAAGCGGAAGCTGAAGGAGCGCCTCGCACAGGTTCGCGGCGATCGTTCTCAGCGCCAGTTCGCACGAGACCTCGGCGTCTTCCAGCAGAACGTGAACCGCTACGAGAACGGCACGACCCCCCACACGGACTTCCTGATCACTCTCGCCATGAAGGAAGGCGTCTCGATCGACTGGCTGCTTCTCGGCAAGGGGAAGATGCGCCGCAGTCGCTGACGGGTCGCCAGCCGAGCCGTCGTCGGCCGGACAAAAGCGGAAGTGCGCTACCCACCAGGCGCAGCCCCGGAGTGCGACTGCGCGACGCTCTGGGGGTGCAACTCGAGGCCCAGACGCCCGCTGCCACTGCGGTGTAGGGCCAGCGTTGGGGCGGGGCATGGATCTTGCTCCATCGAGCCTCGGGGCACGGGCGACCGCGCCCCATGGGGATCGACGGAGTGGATGTCATGTTGAGCCTTCTCGGAGCTGCGGTCTTGCTGCTGACGGCCCTCGACCACTGGTCGACCTGGCTCTGCTTGAAGGGTGAGGTCCAGGGATGGACCGTCACCGAGGCGAACCCCATCTCCGACTGGCTCTTCGGACAGCTCGGGCTGGTGGGCGGCCTCGCCCTGGACAGCGCGGTGACGGTGGCGGCGATCGCCTTCGTGCTGCGCACGCCGCTCCTTCCGCATGGCGGGAAGCTCGCCGCGCTCGGCCTGCTGGTGTTCACCACCGGCTTCGCGGTGGCGAACAACCTGATGGCCATCGACGCCATGAATCTGTGGAGCCGCTCGTGAAGCGCGCCCCCACGCTCGCCGTGGCCGCACTCGCGCTCGGGATGCTCTCCGCCCACGTGCCTGCCGCTCCCGTCGCCGAGCCGCAGGTGGCGGAGGTCGAGGTCCCCCCGACCTTCGACCCGGCGATCGCCCTCGTGCGCCGTCAGCTCGAGCGCTACCGCACCGGTCTCGTGCACGATGAGCTCGACGGGCTGGCCCGGACCATCGTCGCCGAAGCGCGCCGCCACGATCTGTCGGTCGACCTCGTGCTCGCCGTGATGCACGTCGAGAGCCGCTTCGACACCTTCGCCGTCTCGCCGGTCGGAGCCCTCGGACTGATGCAGGTGCTCCCCGCCACCGGCCGCGAGCTGGCCGAGCAGCAGGGCATTCCCTGGCACGGGGCGCATACCCTGTTCGATCCGGAGACCAACGTCCGCCTGGGCGTCGCGTACCTGAAGTGGCTCCAGAAGCGCTATCGCCGCATCGACGTGGCCCTGGCCGCCTACAACTGGGGCCCCGGTCGCATCGACCAGAAGATCCGCGCCGGCTATCCGGTCCCGCGCCGCTACGCGGACGACGTGCTCGAGGCACGCTCGCGCCGCTTCGCGGCGACCCTGCGCAGCGGCGAACGATCCTAGGGGCTGGGGTCGGCCTGCCGGGGCCCGACGAGGGCTGCGGCGAAGGCGTCCAGGGCGTCCATGGCGGGGCCGTCGCCCCGGGTGTGGCCGTTGGAGAGGATCGAGAAGACCAGCGGCCCCTGCGGACCGTCCGCGTACCCGGACAGGCCGGTCACCCCGTCCAGCAGTCCGGTCTTGGCGCGCACCCGTCCGGGCGTCGCATCGATCCGCTTCTCGAGCGTGCCGTCGCCCCCCGCGATGGGCAACGCCGCCACCAGCTCCGGACCGAAGCGGAAGGCGTCCCGGGCCCGCAGGAGCGCGTCCACCAGCACCCGCGGCGACGCCCGGTTGTCCCGCGCCAGCCCCGAGCCGTCCACGACGCGCACCTCGTCACGCCATACACCGATCCGGTTCAGGCTCTCGCGCACCGCGCGACGCCCGTTCGCCCAGCTGCCCGGCTCCCCCGTGACCGCACGACCCAGGTTCTTGAAGAGCATCTCGGCGACCGGGTTGTTGCTGTACTTCACGAACAGATGGACGACGCGTCCGAGAGGCTCCCCCTCGAAGGCGAGAAGCTCCACCGCGTCGCCCGGCGCGGGGCCGCGGCGCCGCGGACCCGGCACCGCGATCCCCAACGCCTCGAGCTGCATGGCGAAGACGCCGCCGGCGTAGGTGGTCGGATCGGCGACGCTCCGCCACACCCCCTCCGGCTCGCCGCCGGCCGGCACCACGCCCCCGACACTCCAGGTCTCGCCGTCGGCCGCGTTCCCCGCTCGGCTCACCATCAGCTTCGCCGGCGTGCCCGGATTCCGGGTGCGTACCCGACCCACCAGGCTCAGGGTTCCCACGGGCGGGTCCACGACTGCGCGGGCCGAAGTCCCCGGACCGGTGCCGGGTCGCACCTCGATGGCGAACGCACCGTAGTTCGCCGTCAGGGCACCGATCGGGGCGTGGTACGCGCGGCTGGTGATGACTCCCCAGCCGGGATGCCAGCGCTGGGCGTCGAACGCCGAATCGTCGAGCCAGACATCGCCTTCGACCCTCCGCAGTCCGATCCGATGCAGGTCGGCAGCGAGCCGCCACCACTGCTCCGAGGTCAGCACGGGGTCGCCCCCGCCCACCACCGCCAGCCAGCCCACGCTCCCGGCGGCATCCGGGAGCCGGTCCGCCAGGATGCGGGTGGTGAAGCGATGGGTCGGACCCAGGGTCTCGAGGGCGGCCAGCGCCGTGAGGACCTTCATGTTGGAAGCGGGGATCAGGGCGCGCTCCGCGCTGCGCGCGAACAGGGCACGTCCCTCCGCGTCGACGACCAGGGCCGCCACCCGGGCGCCACGCAGCCCGGGGTGCCGGAGCGCGCCGTCGAGCCGCGCCTCGAGCGCCCCGTCGGCCCGTGCCAGGCCTGCCGCGAGCCCCGTCGCGAAGAGGATCAACGCGGCGCGCACGCGCGCACTCATGGCGTCACTCCGTGGGAACCTTCGGGCGGGGGTGGTTGACGCGCGCGAGGTTATCCGGGAGCCTCGCCTCCGGCAACGCGCCCACCCCCCAGGCGCCGACCGGGGGGCTCCGCGCTGAACGCCGTCTTCCTCTTCCTCATCGTGTCCGCCGTCCTCGTGGCCGCCTTCACCGGTCACATGGAGGAGACGTACCAGGCGCTGCTCGATGCGCCCAAGGACGCGGTGGGCCTGGTGATCGGACTCGTCGGCGGGATGGTCCTCTTCCTCGGCCTCCTCAACGTGGCGCGCGAGGGCGGCCTCCTGGGCTGGCTCGCCCGTCGTCTCCACCCGCTGATGCGACGCCTCTTCCCGGACGTCCCCGCGGACCACCCCGCGATGAGCGCGATGATCCTCAACATGGCGGCCAACATCCTCGGGCTGGGAAACGCCGCCACCCCGTTCGGTCTGAAGGCCATGGTCGAGCTGCGCAAGCTGAACCCGCGCCCCGGGGTGGCGTCGGACTCGATGGCCCTCTTCCTCGCGATCAACACGTCGAGCGTCACGCTCATGCCGCCGCTCGGCACCATGCTGATCCGGGAGGCGGCGGGCTCCGCCGACCCCCTCGCCTTCTGGATTCCGACGGTGATCGCCACCACGGCCTCGACGATCGCGGCGGTGACCGCCTGCCTGCTGCTGCGCCGGCTCTGGAAGGCGCGCGGCTGGGACGACGACCTAGAGGTCTCGGAGCTCGAGGACGCGGGGGATCCGATCGGCGCGGCCGGAGATGCGCGCATCCCCGATCCGCCGGCGGAGTCGCCCTCGGCCGGCCGCCGCCTCCTGGTGTGGGGGGTGGCGCTCGCCCTCTTGGTCGCCCTGGGCCTCGAGATCGATCGCATCCTCGCGGACCCCGACGCGTCGCTGCGCTCGATCCTGCGCGGCTGGCTCCTCCCGCTCCTGGTCGTGTTCTTCCTGCTGGTCGGGCTCTCGGGCCGGGTGAAGGTCTACGAGGCCGCGGTCGCGGGCGGGCGGGAGGGACTCGACGTCGCCGTGCGCATCGTCCCCTTCCTGGTGATCATCCTCGCTGCGGTCGCCCTGTTCCGCGCCTCGGGCGCGCTCGATCTCCTGATCGCCCTCCTCGATCCGATCACTCGACCGCTGGGCCTGCCCGCCGAGGCCCTGCCCATGGCGTTGCTGCGTCCGCTCTCCGGATCCGGTGCGTTCGGTGTGATGAGCGAGATCCTGCAGGCCGAGGGGCCCGACACCTTCACCGGCCTTCTGGTCAGCACCTTCCAGGGCTCCACCGAGACCACCTTCTACGTTCTCGCGATCTACCTGGGCGCAGCGCGGGTCCGGGCCGGCCGCTACACGCTGGCCGCCTGTCTCTGCGGCGACGTAGCCGGACTGGTGGCGGCCACGTGGGCCTGCCATCTCTTCTTCGGGTGAGCGGTGTCCGCTGAGACGAGCGACACCGAGGCGCGCCTGCGCCGTCTGGCCGCGGACCTGGGGTGCCGCATCGAGCGCTTCGAGCGCCTTCACGCGGGGCTGGGACTGCGGCGCTTCCTGCGCCTGCACCTCTCCGGGGGTGGACCGCCGAGCGCGGTCGCGCGCATCGATGCGCCGGAGGACCCGGCCGGCCGGCCGGCCGGGGTACCGCCCGAGCCGCCGCTCGAGCCCCTCCGAACGCGCCTCGAGGAGGCCGGGATCCCGGTCCCGGCGCGTCTGGGGAGCGATCCGGAGGCCGGAATCGAGCTGCTCGAGGACGTGGGCGATCGATCGATGCTGCGGGCGCTGCCGGGGCTCTCGGCGGCGGAGCGGCGCAGGCTGTACGAGGAGGCCTGCGACCTGGTCCCGCGCCTCCAGGGCATCGCCGATCCCGGCGACCTCGCCGCCTTCGAGCGCCGGCTCGACGCCCCGCTCTTCGCCTACAAGGCCGAGCTCTTCGCCCGCTGGGGCCTGCCGGCAGGCCTGGGGCGCGCGCTCTCCCCCGCGGAAGCATCGATCGTGTCCCGGGCCTTCGCCCGCGTCTTCGAGATCTGCGCCGCCGGCCCCTGGCGGCTCGCCCACCGCGACCTGCAGAGTGCGAATCTGCACATGCACCCGAGCCCGGGACGGGGCAGCCTCGTGGTCATCGACCTGCAGGGCGCCTTCCTGGCGCCGCCGGAGTACGACCTGGTATGTCTCCTGCGAGACTCATACGTCGAGCTTCCCGAGGAGGAGGTGGCCTTCCAGGTGGCCCGGATCCGACCACGTCTGCCGGACGCGCCGGACGCGGCGACCTTCGCGCGGCGCTTCGACCTGCTGACGCTGACCCGCAAAGCCAAGGATCACGCCCGCTACCGCTACGCCGCGCTCGAGCGCGGCGAGCGCGCCTACCTGGACTACGTCCCGGCCGCGGCCCGGGCGCTGCGGGGCGCCGCCGCACGGGCGCGCGAGCTCGGTCCCCCCTTCACGGATCTCGCCGAGCTCTTGGAGACGCTGCCGGAGGACCCGCGGTGAGGGCGATGATCCTGGCGGCCGGGCTCGGAACCCGGCTGCGCCCGCTCAGCCTGCTGCGGCCCAAGCCGGCCCTTCCCGTCCGCGGGCTGCCGGTGATCGCCTACAGCCTGGCTCTGCTGCGCCGGCACGGCGTGCGCGAGGTGGGCATCAACCTCCACCACAAAGGCGACTTCCTGCGCGAGGTCGCCTTGCGAGCCGCACCGAAGGGAATGACCCTCACCTTCTCGGAGGAGCCCGAGCCGCTGGGAACGGGTGGAGGCATCCGCAAGCTCGCCGCGTTCCTGAGCGGCAGCGACCCGTGTCTCGTCCTCGCCGGCGACATGATCCTGGACGTGGACCTCGACGCCCTGGTGGCGCACCACAGGAAGCGTGAGCACCTCGTGACGCTCCTGTTGCGTCGAGATTCACGCGGTGCGACGTTCGGCACGATCGGGGTGGACGACGCGGGCCGGGTGCGACGCATCTCGGACCGCTTCGATCTGGGGGACGAGCGGCAAGCGGGTGTATATGCCCACGCCACAATCCTGGCGGCGGAGGCGCTCGACACCCTCCCGGACGCGCGGGTCTTCGGACATCTGGACGACTGGATCATGCCGCGCCTCGCCCGGGGCTCGGGCGACGTGGGCGGAATGCTGCTGAGCGAGGCGGACTGTGCGTGGGAGCCGGTCGGGACGCCCCGAGAATATCTCGAGGCCAACCTGCATCCCCCCAAGCTGACCTTCCTGGATGCCGATGCAGAGGCAGAGAGGATGGGCACGCGGTTCGCGGAAGGGCTGGTCGTGGGAGCCGGGGCCAGCCTGGGCCGGGGCGTGCGACTGGAGCGTGCGGTGGTCTGGGACGGAGAGCGCGTGCCGGATGGATTCGAAGGGGCCGACGGGGTGTTCGCGGGCGGCGAGTTCCACGTCTGCACGGAGTGAGGTCGAGAGACGGACAATGGCAGAGGTGATCTTCATCGGAACCAGCGACGCCTTCGGTGCGGGCGGGCGTCGCCAGACCGCCATCCTGGTGCGGGGCAGCGAGGGCACCATGCTCCTCGACTGCGGACCCACGACCTGTACGGGCCTGGCGGACGTCGGGATCGCCCGCGACGAGATCGATGCCATCGCGATCTCCCACTTCCACGGGGATCACTTCGGCGGGATTCCCCTCTTCCTGCTGGGCGCCCGCTACGAGGACCACCGCACCAGGCCCCTGCGCATCGCCGGACCTCCCGGGGTGGAGCAGCGCATGCGCGACCTCGCCGTGGCGATGTCCCATCCCTTCGACGCACCGGACTGGGCCTTCCCGATCATCTTCCAGGAGCTCGAGCCCGGCGTGGAGACCGGGATCGGGCCGGCCGTCCTGCGGCCCTTCGCCGTGCACCACAATCGGGACACCTGCCCTTCCGGCTTCGACCTGGAGATCGACGACAAGCGCGTGGTCTTCTCGGGCGACACCGGCTGGTTCGAGGAGCTGCCGGACTACGTGCGGGGAGCCGATCTGTTCATCTGCGAGTGCACCTACTACGACCGCGACTACGAGTGGCACTTCAGCTACAAGGACCTGCAGACTCTCCGCGCCCGCTTCGACGTGAAGCGCATGGTGATCACCCATCTGGGCGAGGAGATGGCCGACCTGCGCGGGCGCCTCGACCTCGAGACCGCCGACGACGGCATGAAGATCAAGCTCTAGGGCGGATCGCCCCGCAGCGCCCCGGAATCACCTCCCCCAGAACCCGCTCGCCCGCCGCACCCGTCGTGCGGGGCAGATGGTTGGGGATCCCGAGCAGCGTGTTCCGTCCCATCAGCGAGAAGGCCATGGCCTCGGCCGCGTCGGCGGGAACACCGGCGGCATCCATCGGCTCGAGTGCGCAGCCCACGCGCTCGGCGAGCGCCTCCCGCAGCGCCGCGTTGCGCACCCCGCCGCCACCCGCCAGGATGCGGTCCGGAGCGCCCCCCAGGAGATCGCGACAGGCCTGGGCCACGGCCTCCGCGCTGAAGGCCACGAGCGTCGCCAGGAGATCCTCGTCGCGACCGGCGAAGGAACCCGCCAGCGCCTCGGCCTCGGCCAGCCCGTAGCGTTCGCGCCCGGTGCTCTTGGGCGGCGCGCGCCGCAGGAAGTCGTCGTCGAGGAGGCGCTCGAGGAGGGCGTCGTCCACGCGGCCGGCGGCCGCCCGGGCTCCGTCGGCGTCGAAGCGCGTCGCCCCGCCGCTGCGGGTGCGGACCACGCCGTCGAGCAGGGCGTTCGCCGGCCCCACGTCGAAGGCGATCACGTCCTCGGGAGCCGCGCCGGCGGGAAGCCACGTCACGTTGGCGATGCCGCCCAGGTTGAGGATGAGGCGACTCTCCTCGCGCGAGCCCAGTGCGGCGTGGTGGAAGAAGGGCGCCAGGGGTGCGCCCTCGCCGCCCGCGGCGACGTCGCGGGCGCGGAAGTCGGCCACGGTGGAGAGGCCCGTCCGCTCGGCGATCACCGAGGGGTCGCCGATCTGGAGCGTCGCGTGGAGCTCCGGATGATGCGCCACCGTCTGGCCGTGCGAGGCGATCGCGTCCACCGCGTCGGGGGCCAGTCCGGCGTCCTCGATCACCGCCAGCGCCGATGCAGCGAAGCGCGCGCCGAGCTCCACGTCCAGCGACGCGAGCTCTGCCAGCACCCGCTCGGCCGACACCCGGCCCGCAGCCAGGGCGTGTACGCGTTCCTGCAGATCGCGGGGGAGCGGATCCTCGCGGGCGGCGACCAGGCGGAAGGGCTGCGCGTTGCGGCCGTCGGGCCACTCGACCAGGGCCGCATCGACCGCGTCCGCCGAGGTCCCGGACATGAGCCCAACCACACGCACGGACTCAGGATAGTTGACAGTGGGGAGACGCACCCCAATACTCCGCGGGCCCGTTCCACCCCATCCTGCGGAGACCTCCAGCGATGACCGACGACTCCCGAGCCCAGGGTGGAATCATCTGCGTGGTGGTCGTGGTGCTCGGTGCCCTGTTCGCAGTGGGGCTGCTGCGGGAGAGCTACTGGGCCCTCGCTCTTCCCGTGGCGATCCTCACCTTCTTCGTGCTGAGCCTCGCCTTCTGGGTCGGCTGGACCATCGCCACGATCCGCGTCGAGCCGGAGGCCGATCCGGTGGAAGAGCCCGCCGACACCCCCTCCTCGGACCCGGCCTGACCCGTGCGCATCGCCCTCCTCACCTACCGGGGCAACATGTACTGCGGCGGCCAGGGCATCTATGCCGCGCACCTGGCTCGCGAGTGGCACCGCGCCGGCCACGAGGTGCACGTGATCGCCGGGCCCCCGTTGCCGGCCCTGGACCCGGAGATCCCGCTCCACGTGATCGAGAACGAGAACGTGTTCGGCGTCCAGCATCCGGACTGGGCCGATCGCCCCGACCCCCTGCGCCTGCTCGCCCCCCTGAACCTGTGGGAGCTCGGTGTGTCGCGCTTCGGTGTGTTTCCCGAGATGCAGACCTTCGGCCTGCGCCTGCTCATGAAGTGGAAGGAGCTCCAGGAGCGCCACCGCTTCGACATCGTCTTCGACAACCAGTGCCTCTCCTGGGGGCTCCTCGGCATCCAGGCCGCGGGCACCCCCGTCGTCTCGGTGATCCACCACCCGCTGCACATCGATCGGGAGGCGGACTACGCGATCGACCCCTCCTTGCGCATGAAGGTCAAGCGGACCCTCTACTTCCCACTCCTCATGCAGCAGATCGTCGCCAGGCGCCTGGCGAAGATCGTCACCGTGAGCGAGTCGTCACGCGGGGAGATCGAGCGCTACTTCCGCATCCCCGAGAAGCAGGTGGCCGTGGTCCACAACGGCACCTGCCTCGAGACCTTCCGTCCCATCCCGGACAAGAAGGTCGAGACCGACCTCCTGTTCGTGGGGCGTACCGACGACCGCAAGAAGGGAATCGGAACGCTCCTCGAGGCGCTCACCCAGCTTCCCCACCCGGTCAAGCTCAAGATCGTCGACGGGCGCATCGGCCCTCGCAGCCTGGTGACGCGGCTGCTGCGTCGCTACGACCTCGGAGATCGGGTGAAGATCCAGCCGCGCATGCTCACGATCCCCGAGCTCGTCGAGGAGTACTCGACGGCGCGGGTCGCCGTGGTTCCGTCCTTCTTCGAGGGCTTCGGATTCCCGGCCAGCGAGGCGATGGCGTGCGGGCTCCCCGTGGTGGCCAACGCCGCCGGCGCCCTGCCGGAGGTGGTGGGGACCGATGGCGAGGCCGGTCGCCTGGTGGCACCCCGCGACGCGCGGGGGCTGGCGGACGCCATCGGCGAGATCCTGGCCGATCCGGCCCGGGCCGCGCGCATGGGCCGCGCGGCGCGCGAGCGGGTGGCGCGGCTCTTCCGCTGGGACGACGCCGCCGCGCGCCTCGTGGACACATTCGAGGACACCCTCCGTGCTGCTCACGGTCGATCTCGAGCAGCTTAGGGTCCAGCCCGGAGACCGTCTGCTGGACGCAGGCTGCGGCGAGGGGCGCCACTGCTTCGGGGCCCTCGAGCGAGGCGCCCGCGTCGTGGGACTCGACCTCGACCGGCCTTCGCTCGACGCCGGAGCCGGACGCCTGCGCGGGCGCGCCGGGGAGCTCGGCTCGCTGGGCGCGATGATCCACGGCAACGCCTTCCAGCTCCCCTTCCCCGACGCGAGCTTCGACCGCGTGATCTGCTCGGAGGTGATGGAGCACGTCCACGACTACCGCGCCGCAGCCCGCGAGCTGGCGCGGGTGACGCGGCCCGGCGGAACCGTCGCCGTCACGATCCCCACCGCGACCAGCGAGCACCTCTACCTGCGGCTCGGGGACGAGTACTTCGAGAGCCCGGGTGGCCACATCCGCATCTTCAAGCCGCGCGACCTGGCGCAAGGCCTCGCCGCCGCCGGCTTCGCCACCCTGTCCTGCGGCTTCGCCCACGGCTTTCACACGCCGTACTGGGTGCTGCGCTCCGCGGTGCATCTGCCCGACGCCGACCAGAGCGCCCTCGTGCGCGCCTACCGCCGCTTCCTGATCATGGCGACCGCATCCCCTTTCCTCGCCCGGGTCGAGGACCTGCTGAACCGGATCTGTCCCAAGAGCGTGATCCTGTACGCCGAACGTCGCGGCGAGGCACCCGCCTAGGTCCATCGTGGACGATCGGCCGCTGCGCATCGCCTTCGCGAGCTACCGGGGCAACATGAAGTGCGGCGGCCAGGGCGTCTACCTCTGGTTCCTCGCCCGCGAGCTCGCGGCGCTCGGCCACCGCGTGGACGTCGTCGTAGGGCCGCCGTATCCGGACCCGATGCCCTTCGCCCGGGAGCTGCACCGCCTGCAGAACGAGCAGTTCTGGGGGAAGTGGTTCGCGCGCGACCGCCCCGCCTTCGTCGCCGGCGGGCCGCCCCTGCGCCTGCTCTCGCCGCTGAATTTCTACGAGCTCGGCGCGAGCTGGTTCGGCTTCCTGCCGGAGCCGTTCGCGTTCAGCGTACGCGCCTTCCGATGTCTGGCCGCGCGCGCGGCGGCGGGCCGCGCTTGGGACCTGGTGCACGACGTACAGTGCCTCGGCTGGGGGATGCTCGCGCTGCGCGCCCTCGGCCTGCCCGTCGTCTCCACCATCCACCACCCGCTCACCGTGGACCGGCGCGCCTCGTTCGTGCGCGATCGGGACTTCCGCGAGGCGATCGGCACCGCCGCCTTCCATCCGGTCGGCATGCAGGCCTTCGTGGCCCGGCACATCGAGCGGGTGCTCACCTCCTCGGAGGTCAGCGCGCGGACGATCAGCCAGGACTTCGGCGTCCCCCACAGCCGCATCCGCAACGTGTGGAACGGGCTCGACACCTCGCTCTTCCGGCCCCTGCCGGATGTGGAACGGGGCGACCGCGAGCTTCTCTGCGTCGGTCGCGCGACCGATCCCACCAAGGGCGTGCGCCCGCTCCTCGAGGCGCTGGCGCAGCTGCCGGACGACGTGACCCTGACTCTCGTGGACGACGCCGGAACGCTCAATCCCGCCTGGGGCTGGGCACGCCGGCTGGGCGTGGCCGAGCGCGTGGCGATCACCGGACGCGTCTCCACCGACGAGCTCGTGCGGCTCTACAACCGCGCCGCACTCGTGGTCGTGCCCTCCCACTTCGAGGGATTCGGACTGCCCGCCGTCGAGGGCATGGCGTGCGGCGCCGCCGTGGTCTCCACCCGGGCGGGTGCCCTCGACGAGGTCGTGCGCGCCGCCGGCGGCGGCATCCTGGTGCCGCCCGGGAGCCCCGCGGCCCTCGCCGCCGCCATCGGCGAGTTGCTCGCCCAGCCCGAGCGGCGACGCGATCTCGGCGCCCGTGGCCGCGAGGGCGTGGTGGCGCGCTTCTCGTGGCGGGAGATCGCTCGCGCGACCGTCGACGCCTACCGCGAGGTGCTGGCGGAGCGCGGCCGTCCTGCCTGGCTCGAGCGGCCCTGAGAGCGAGGCCGTCCTGCCTGGCTCGAGCGGCCCTCAGAGCGAGGCCGTCCTGCCTGGCTCGAGCTGCCCTCAGAGCGAGGCCGTCCCGCCACCAGGATCACGTCGGCCCAGCTCGGTACGCGGCGCGCGGTCTCGCCGAGCAGCTGAACGGCCCCGCGCGCGACCGCCCCCGGGAGCTTGCCGAGGAGCCCCGCCCAGCCCGGAAAGCCCCAGCCCAGGGAGATCCCCTCCACCCGGTCCACATGCAACGAGCGCTCCGCCTGGGCGATGATGAGATCGTGGTCGTAGCGCGTGAAGTGGTCGCTCGGCACGTCGTACATGCGGCGACCGGGGCTCACCTCGGCTCCGCCCAGCTCTTCGCGCAGCGAGTCGATCCCGCGAGCCAGGCGGCAGGCCAGCGATTCGAAGTTGGCGATCGCCAGGACCACACGCCCGTCGGGCCGGGTGACCCGTGCCATCTCGGCTACCGCTGCCTCGGGCTGGTCGAAGTGGTCCAGCGAGCCCTTGCAGAGGGCTGCGTCGAAGCAGTCATCCGCGAACGGCAGCGGGTCCCCCCACGCCTGGACGAAGCAGCCCGGCGCTCCCTCGGCCTCGGCGTCGAGCGTGCGGGCCAGCCCCAGCATGCGCCTCGACGGCTCCACGCCGACGGCCCAGGCGCCGCGCTCGACGAGGCTGCGGACGTCCGCACCCGGCCCGCTGGCCACATCCAGGATGCGACGCCCCGGCCCGGGCTCGGCCCAGTCCAGAGTCCACCCGGTCATGCGCGAGAACAGGTACTCGCTGTCCGCGCCCATCCCGGTCGGGATGACGTCGCGCATGTCGCGATCGAGGTCGGCTACGCGCACGGCGCGGAACGGTAGCGGGACGCGGCCGAGGCCGCCGCGGGATACGGGCGAACGAATCGCTCGCCGGCCAATCCTCGCGCCAGTCGTCGCCGCGTGGCGCGAGATCGGCCCCGCCGGCGGCTCAGGGCCCCAGCCGTCCGTCGACGTACGAGGCCAGGAGCTCGCGCAGGCCGGGGTCGACCGACTCGAAGCGGAGGCCGACGTGCCGGTCGTGGGCCCAGACCACGCACGCTCGCAGCTCGAGGGGCAGCCCGATTCCGGGGAGCGGGAACTCCGCCACCAGGGCGGTCCCCGGCGCGAGCGCCGAGCCGTGCAGGGCGATGCCCAGGCCGCCCGTCGAGACGTCGGACACGGTCGCGCGGCTCCGGACGCCATCCGCATCGATCTCGACCCAGGAATCCAACTCGGCCCGACCAGACTTGCGTCGCTCCTCCACCGACTCTCCCCTTGCCCCGCGACTTCTTCCGATCGTCTGCAAGATCCGTGCGCTTCGCGGGCCGATCCCCGTCGAGTAGATGGAACGCGGAGTTGCGGGGACCCAGCTGTGCTGATGACGGCGGCGGGGGTATCTTCGCGACGTCCCGATGGAGAGTTCGTTACCGACGAAGGGAAATCCCTTTCCCCCCGGCGCCGCCACGGACCGTCTGCGCGAGCTCGCCTCGTTCCGGACCACCTACGTAGCGATCGTGGCGTTCGTCTTCCTCTACGTCTTCACGGTCCAGGGCGCCGAGCGCCTGCTCCAGCGCCACTTCCAGGGCGCCGTCCGGATCGCCGCCGAAGCCAGCCCCGGGGACGATTCGGTCGTGGGGCAGATTCGCCGCGCCGTGCGCAGGACCGTTCGCGAGTCGACCTGGGTGAGGGTGTGGGGTGTCCAGGTCACGGCCATCGTGCTCGGGGCGGACGGCTCGGCGGTGTACACCGGCGGGCTGCCCCTGCCCCCTTCCTCGCGCGATCCACTGGCGTGGGCGCGCGAGTCCGAGCGCATCCTCCCCGCCAGCTCCGACGTGACCGTCTCCGTGCCGCACAACTCCCTCCTCGCCAACGCCATCCTGGTCTTCTACGCGGGGGCGCTGCTCACGGTCCTGTACCTCTATCAGCGTGCCGTGGCTGCCCGGCAGGAGGCCCTCATCGCGGATGCCGTCGGCGCCCGGGAGGCCGCAGCCGCGCGAGCCGGTCAGATCGAGCGCGAGCTGGACGGCGTCCGCCAGCGCCTCGACGAGGTGGACCTGACCGGCCATCACCAGGCGCGGGAGATCTCCGGGCTGCGCGCCGAGCGACAGGCCCTCAGCGAGAAGCTCGCCGCCCTCGAGCTCCGCGAGAGCGAGCTCCTCAGCGAGCGGCGCGAGGGCCGGGAGGAGCTGGCCTCGGAGCACGCCGCCCTCGAGGAGCTGCTCGACGAGGCCCTGGCCGACCTCCAGCGCAAGGACGAGGAGATCGGCTCACTCAACACACGGCTGCGTCGCGCCTCCAAGGACGCCGACGCGGCGGCCGCCAGCCAGGGGCGCGAGGCGGATCAGCTCGGCCGGCGCCTGCGCACCCTCTACAAGACCCTCGAGCTCGACGAGCGCGCGATCTCGGACCTGGTGAAGCTCAAGGACGAGACCATGAAGCTGCGAGCCGAGGAGGCCTTGAAGCGCCTCGCGGACGACGTCGAGAGCGCCGGCTCGCGGCGCAAGGTGGGCGGTCTCCCCACCGGGATCCCGGTCTTCGAGATCGGCTACGCCGGCAAGGGCCGCATCTACTACACCCACGGCGAGCAGCGCCGCCTGCGCATCCTCTGCGTCGGCGCCAAGAACAGCCAGAAGAAGGACCTGGACTACCTCGCCCGCATCGTGACCCTCTAGCCGCCCGCGCCGACGGGCGGTCAGGCGGAGAGCGCTTCGCGGAGGACGCGCTTGAGCTCCGCGTCGTCCCACGGCTTGGGGATCAGCGCGCGCAGCCCCAGGGCCTCGATCCGCTCGGGGGGTACCTCCTCGGGCCAGCCCGTGATCAGCACGCGCCGCGCCGAGGGACGGATCCGGCCCGCCCGCTCCAGGAGATCCAGACCGCTCATGGCCGGCATCTTCTGGTCGCTCACGACCACATCGACCGGCTCGCGCTCCAGCAGCCGCAGGGCCGCGCCGGGGTCGGCTTCCGTGAGGATCCGGTAGCCCTCGCGGCGCAGGCTGCGGCGCAGCGCCGAGAGGATGCGGGTCTCGTCGTCGACGAACAGTACGACGCCGGCGCTCACGGCGCGCGCGACGCCTCGACCTCGCCGCTCGGCGCCTCGGCGTCGTCACCCGGGGCGGCCCCGGTCTCACCGCTCGGCGCCAGCGGCAGGATCACCTCGAAGGTGGCTCCGCCTCCGGACCGGTTCCGCGCGCGCAGCACCCCGCCGTGCTTCTGGACCAGATGGAAGGAGGTGGAGAGACCGAGGCCGACGCCCACGCCGACCTCCTTGGTCGTGAAGAAGGGGTCGAAGATGCGGTCGATCCGATCCGCCGCTATGCCGACGCCGCGATCGTGGACCTGCACCACCACCTGGTCACCTCGCAGCAGGGTCACCAGCTCGATCTCTCCGCGCTCGCCGCTGTCCCCCACGCGCTCCTCGATCGCCTGGTAGGCGTTCACGAGCAGGTTCATGAAGACCTGCTGGAGCTGCATGGGGTTGCAGCGCAGGCGCGGGAGATCGGCGTACTGCTTCTGCAGGACCACGGCGTGTTTCATCATGCTCCACACGATGTTGGCCGTGGAATCGAGACACTGGTTGAGGTCTGCGGAGATCCTCTCGTCGCGGTCCTGGCGGGAGAAATCGCGCAGGTCGCGGACGATGTGGCGGATCCGCTCCGAGCCCTCCTGGGACTCCCGAATCGCCTTCTCGAAGTCGGTCAGCACGAAGTCCGCATCGATGTCACGGGAGGCCTCGTCGAGCCCGCTTGCAGCGCGGCGCGTCGCCTCGACGTCGCCCGACCCGACGGCCTTCTGGAGATCGCCGACGTGCGCCCAGAGACGGCGCACGTCGGCGAGGTACTCGGCCATCTGGAAGAGATTGGCGTGGATGAAGCCCATCGGGTTGTTGATCTCGTGGGCCACGCCGGCCGCCAGCTGCCCGATCGAGGCCATCTTCTCCGTCTGGAGCACCTGCTGCTGCAGGAGGGAGATCTCGGTCAGGTCCTGGAATACGGCGACCGCGCCCAGCCGCGTTCCATCCGCGTCCACGAGTGGCGCACAGGAGATCCCGATCGGGAGCACGCTCCCGTCGGCTCGCGACAGGATGGTCTCCGCCCCGCGGAAGCGCGTGCCATCCGAGAGCGTTCGCGCCAGCAGCGCGCCCCGTGCCGCAGCCGTCGAGAACCACTCCCACACCGAGCGCCCGCGCAGGTCCGAGCCGGGCTCGCCCAGGATCTCGGCCGCCATCGGATTGGCGAAGGTGACTCCCGCATCGTTGTCCACGACCAGCAGCGCCGAGTTGAGATTCTGGATGATGTTCTCGTTGTAGCGCTGCAGGTCGCGGATGCGGCGGGTCAGCGTCTCGCGCTCGGTCACGTCGGTGAGCACGAGGAGGAGTCGCCCCGCTGGGTCCAGGCGCTGCACGCGCAGGTCGAAGGCCACCGGGCGCCCGCCGGCCCCGTGCCCGCGCGCCGTCGCCGGCGCCGCAATCTGGCCCGCCGCGACGCGGTCGAGCAGCGCGTCCAGCTCGGCGCTCTCGCGCAGGTCCTCCGGGAGGACGTCGGCCAACGGCCGGCCCCGGGTGCCGGACCCGAAGGCGCGCCCGAAGGCCGGGTTGGTGGCCACCACCCGGCGCTCGCGATCCAGGACCACCAGCGCCGCAGGGATCTCGTTCACGATCGTGGTGTTGAGGTTCTCCAGCCAGGCCAGGCGCCGCTCCACCGAGCGGCGCTCGCGGGTCTCGCGACCCCGGCGGATCTGCTCGAGCGCGGCAGCGGCCAGGGCGCGCGAGCCATCCGCACCGGCCGCCACGCAGTCCGAGACGCCGAGGCGGAACCAGCCGACCGCCTCCCCCTCGCGCTGCACGACGGCCACCACGGGCACGCCCGCCTGACAGGCGGCTTCCACCACGGCGGCCGCGGCCTCGGGCGGCGCACCGTCCACCACCATGAGATCGGCGCCGCGCACGCCCTCGGCGGCGGCGACCAGGGAGGGCATCCGCTCCAGCCGGGCGGCGGCGCCCAGGCGCGCCAGCGCCGAGAGCGTGCCGTGGGGATCGGAGAGCGCCTGTCCTCCACCGGGGAAGACCTCCGGCAGGACGACGACGATGCGCACGCGGGATGTGCTCTCGCTCACGCGGGACCTCGGCCGAGCCTGTCCGGGGGGACGCGCTCGAATCTACCGGATCGACCGGGGCCCACCAACCCCTGACCGGACCGACCCGATTCCGTGTCGCGCCAGCTTGCGGTAGAGGGTGCTGCGGCCGATCTCCAGACGACGCGCCGCATCGGTCGCGTCGCCGCCCGACTCACGCAGCGCGCGCTCGAGGGCCGCTCGCTCGTAGGCAGCCAGGGTGAGCGGAAGCGTCTCGTCGAGGGCGGCGCCGCTGACGCGCCGCGCGCCGCGCACGATCGGCAGATCGGCGACGCGCAGCCGCGGCCCGGGCGCGAGCGCCAGGGCGGATTCGACGGTGTTCTCCAGCTCGCGCACATTGCCGGGCCAGTCGCGATCGACCAGCAGCTGGAGCGCGTCGTCCTCGATGCCCTCCACCGGCGCCTCGCGACGCCGGTAGCAGCGCAGGAAGTGATGGACCAGGAGCGGGATGTCCTCGCGGCGCTCGCGCAGGGCCGGGATGCCAACCCGCACCACGTTCAGCCGGTAGAAGAGATCCGCCCGGAAGGTCCCCTCGCTCACCATGCGGTCGAGGTCGCGGTGCGTCGCTGCGATCACCCGGATGTCCACGGGCACGGCTTCCGGTGCCCCCACCGGGCGTACCTCGCCCTGCTGCAGGGCGCGCAGGAGCTTGGCCTGCACGTGGTTGGGCAGCTCGCCGATCTCGTCCAGGAAGAGCGTGCCGCCCTCGGCCATCCGGAAGAGGCCCGTGGACCCCAGCGCCCCGGTGAAGGCGCCGCGCTCGTGGCCGAAGAGCTCGCTCTCGATGATCGACTCGGGAAGGGCGCCGCAGTCCACCGGCACGAAGGGCCGCTCCGCGCGTTCGCTGACCGCGTGGATCGCGCGGGCGACCAGCTCCTTGCCCGTTCCGCTCGCTCCGTGGATCAGGACCCGGCTCCGGTTGTGTCGCAGGCTGGCGATGGTCCGCTTGAGGGCCCGCATCCGGGAGGACGCGCCGACCAGCTCCGGAGCCCCCGTGCGATCACGCAGCGCCCGCTCCAGCTCCTGGTTGCGCTGGACCAGGGCACGCCGCTCCAGGGCCTTGTCCACGGTGGTGCGCACCCGATGGACGTCCTCGAACGGCTTCTCCAGGTAGTCGAAGGCGCCCCGGCGCATGCAGCCCACCGCGCTCTGCACGCTGGCGTGGCCCGTCATCATCACGACCTCCACCTCGGGCCGCTCGGCCTTGATGCGCTCCAGGAAGTCCAGGCCACTCCCCCCCCGCAGCTTCAGGTCCAGCAGCACCACCGCCAGGCCCGGCTCGGTCATGTGCGCGAAGGCCTCCGGCAGGGTCTCCGCCAGCGCCACCCGGCGCCCGGCTCCCTGCAGGATCCGGCGCATCGAGCGGAGCAGCAGGGGCTCGTCGTCCACCACGAGGATCAGGGGTTCCTCGGGGGCCAGTGACTCGGGCGGCTCGACGGGCGTTCGGAAGGGCTGTGCGGGCTCCACCCCGGACCCATCGGTCCCGGCTTCGGGACCCTTGAGCGTCCCGCCCGCGGGATTCGACACCTTGATGATGCAGGCGCGGGGCCGTAGACTGCATCCGCCCCCCTCCGCCGAGCGGAGGACGATCCCCCGTGCCCAAGCCGCACGTCCTCGTCGTGGACGACGAGGAACTCTATCGACGCGCACTCGAGAGGATCCTCTCGCGCGCCGGCTATGCCGTGACCTGCGCCCGGGACGCGGCGGAGGCCATGTCCGTGGTGACCGCCGAGTCCCTGGACCTGGTGCTCTGCGACGTGAAGATGCCCGGGGTGAACGGCATCGAGCTCGTGCGCAAGATCCGCGAGTTCGATCCGGACCTGCCCTCCATCGTGGTCACCGGCTACGGCACCGCCGAGAACTCGGTGGAGGCCCTGCGGGCCGGGGCGTTCTGGTACCTCCAGAAGCCCTTCGACCAGGACCACCTGGACGCGGTGCGCAAGCTCGTGGAGCAGGCCATCGAGCACGGTCGCCTGAAGACCGAGAACCGCATGCTCCAGAGCCAGCTGCGCATGCGCTACCGCTTCGAGAACATCGTGGGCCAGAGCGCGGCGCTGCAGCAGGTGCTGGAGACGGTGGAGAAGGTGGCCGACTCGGACAGCACCGTGCTCATCCGCGGCGAGAGCGGCACCGGCAAGGAGCTGATCGCGCGCTCCCTGCACTTCAACTCGGGACGCGCCGACCGCATGTTCGTCACCGTGAACTGCGGCGCCATCCCGGAGGAGCTGCTCGAATCCGAGCTCTTCGGCCACGTCCGCGGCGCCTTCACGAACGCGGTCTCCCACCGGGAGGGCCGCTTCACCCTCGCCGACGGCGGCACGATCTTCCTCGACGAGATCGGGGACATGAGCCCCAACCTGCAGGTGAAGCTCCTGCGGGTGCTCCAGGACCGCACCTTCGAGCCGGTCGGGTCCTCCAAGACGGTGCGGGTCAACGTGCGCGTCATCGCCGCCACCCACCAGAACCTCGAGCAGGCCATCCGCGAGCGGCGCTTCCGCGAGGATCTCTACTACCGGCTGAACGTGATTCCGATCGAGGCGCCCCCCCTGCGCGACCGCCGAGACGACATCCCCCTGCTCATCCAGCACTTCCTGGACCGCGCCAACCAGGACAAGGGCCGTCGCATCGACGGGATCCACCCGAACGCCCTCTCTGCCCTCTCGGGGTACGCCTGGCCCGGCAACGTGCGGGAGCTCGAGAACCTGATGGAGCGCATGGTCATCCTCAAGGGCGAGGGCGAGATCGGAATGGAGGACCTGCCCGACGCCGTCCGCTCCGGCGGACCCGTCGCCGCCTCCGGGGTTCCCCGGGTCGGCCCGGACGGCCTCGCGTTCAACGACGTGGTCGCCCGCTTCGAGGCCGAGCTGATCCGCCAGGCCCTGGACCAGACGCACTGGAACAAGAACCGCGCCGCCCAGCTCCTGGGCCTGAACCGCACCACCCTCATCGAGAAGATCAAGAAGCGCGGACTCGAGGCTCCCGGCAAGCACTGAGCACGGGGGCCGCCGATCGGCACCGGGTGTCGCTGCGCGCGCGGCGAGCGACGGTTTCGTAACGCCCGGCACGCAGCCCCGTCGGTTCTCCGACGCTTTGCGGCCGGGGTCCGCCGTCCTGCCGCCCAGGGCTGCAGGAGCTCCCCGCAATCCCCTGCGCCCTTCCCCTTCCCGCCCTGGGCCCGAAGTCCTTTGCGTACGCGGGTTTGGCGCGCCCTCCACGCGCACGCCGCGGCCCGCCTGCCCGCACCCGCGGCCCGAGTCCCGATCTTGGCACGGGCCGTGCTTTGTCACGGGGCAACTGCGAAACGACGGCGCCCACGGGCGTTGCACGAGGAGGTTGCATGGAGACGTTGCTCCGAGAGGCGAAGGAAAGGCACCACGAGATTCCGGCACCGCTCAAGGAGCAGATCGTTCTCGAGCACACTCCCCTGATCCGATACATCGTCAACCGCATCGCCGTACGCCTCCCCGCGCACATCGACCTCGACGACCTGCACAACACCGGCGTGATCGGGTTGATGGACGCCATCGAGAAGTACGACCCCGAGAAGAACTGCAAGTTCAAGACGTACGCCGAGTTCCGCATCAAGGGCGCGATCCTCGACCAGCTGCGCTCCCTCGACTGGGTGCCGCGCAGCGTGCGCCAGAAGAGCCGCAAGCTCGAGAAGGCCTACGGCGAGGTCGAGCAGCGCCTCGGCCGCCAGGCCACCGAGGACGAAGTCGCGGACTCCCTCGGTCTGCAGATCGACAAGTTCCACGAGCTCCTCAATCAGGTTCGCGGGATCTCGCTCGTCAACCTGGAGGAGATCCGCAACGGCGAGGGCGACCGCAGCGGCGGCTACGCGGACGTCATCGAGGACGTGCACAGCGAGAACCCGCTGGCCAGCCTCAAGCTCTCGGAGACCAAGCACGTCATCTCCGACACCATCGCCACGCTTCCCGAGAAGGAGCGCCTGGTCGTCTCCTTCTACTACTACGAAGATCTCAACATGAAGGAGATCGGCTCGATCCTCGGCATCACCGAGTCGCGGGTCTGCCAGATCCACACCAAGGCCATGCTGCGCCTGCGCGGCAAGCTCAAGGGCAACGTCGACCGCGGCTAACCACCAGCCTGACCGCGGCCTCGCCCTCGCTGATCGCTCGGACTCGGGCTCGCGGGCTTCGCTCACCTCACCGCAGGCTACGCCTGCGGCCGGCTCGCTGCGCGCAGACGCTCTCGGGGGCGTCTGCTTGCAGGGCGCTGCCTCCGGACCTCCGGTTACTCGATAAAGCGGAGGAGGACGACGGTGATGTTGTCTTCGCCGCCGCGGCGGTTGGCGAGGTCGACGAGTCGCTCGCACAGCTCCTGGAGGGGGACGTCCTCCATCCCCAGCGCCTTGGCGATCTCGTCGTCGTGGACGTGGGTGGTGAGACCGTCGCTGCAGAGGCAGTAGACGTCGCCCGGCTGGACGCCGATCTCGGCGAGGTCGGGCTCGACCTTGGGGCGCACCCCCAGGGCCCGGGTCAGGACGTGGCGGTGGGGGTGCTCGCGGGCGGCGTCCGCGCTGATCTCGTTGCGCCGTAGCAGCTCCCCGACCAGGGAGTGGTCGTCGGTGAGCTGGCGCAGGCGCCCGGAGCGCAGCCGGTAGACCCGGCTGTCGCCCACGTGGGCCAGTGCGGCGCGGTCCTCGTTGACCAGCGCCGCCACCACGGTGGTGCCCATCCCGGTCAGCTCCTCGCGGTCCCGGGCGGTCGAGAAGATCTCGTGGTTGGCATGGGTCACGGCGGTGCGCAGGCGCTCGGTCAGCATCCCGCCCGATGAGTGGGACACCTCGATCGCGCGCACCATCGCCCGGCAGCAGAGCTCGCTGGCGAGCTGCCCGGCCGCGTGGCCACCCATCCCGTCGGCGACCACGTAGAGGCCGTGCTCGGCGGCGACCGCGTAGCAGTCCTCGTTGGCCTTCCGCTGCTGGCCGACGTCGGAGGAGGCAGCTGCCTCGAGGCCCATTCGTCCTCCGCGTGTGTCTCTCGCCCCGGACCCCGTGTCCAGGGGCTGGATCCCCGCCCCACGGGCGCTATCGGTGCCTTGCGGCCACGACTTGACCTGCCCGCCCCCGCGGGCCTGCCGGACTGCGGGAACGTGCAAAAAGGATTCAATCCCGCGGCCACAGCCGACGATAATAGGCCCGTCGGGGCTCGCTCGTCTCCCCGCCCTCTGCGGCGATTCGGGAGACCACACGGGCGGCCGCCACGGCTGGGGGGACCATGGCCAAGACGCTTCTTCTCGCTGACGACTCGGTGACCATCCAGAAGGTCGTCGGCATCAGTTTCGCCAATGAAGACGTGGAGATCCTGACCGTCGACAACGGCGACGACGCGCTCGCCCGCGCCCGTGAGGCCACCCCGGACGTCGTCCTCGCCGATGTCGTGATGCCTGGCAAGAACGGCTACGAGGTCTGCGAGACGCTGAAGGCGGACCCCGCCCTCGGCCACATCCCCGTGCTGCTCCTGACCGGGACCTTCGAGGCGTTCGACGAGGAGCGCGCACGGGCGGCCCGGGCAGACGGCCACATCACCAAGCCGTTCGAGGCCCAGGCCCT
>JANQFA010000179.1 GCA_028278065.1 Myxococcota bacterium | reverse complement strand
GCGACCTGCGACGCCCAGCCCCGATTGGCGAGGGGGCTGGCCGGGCTGGGGTGGAGGACGCGCGCGGTGCGCAGGCCGCGCCCGGCGAGAGCCTCGGCGGCGCGCTTCTCGGCGAAGGCGCCGATCCCGACCACCCACTCCGGCTCGAAGATCTCGACCAGGCGGAGCAGGTGCGCGTCGCAGACCGCGAAGAGGGGATCGCGCTCCCGGGCCGGGAGCTTGTCGGGTGTCCGGTTGCGTCCGCCGGACTCGAGGAAGACGAGCGGGCAGTAGTTGGCGATGAAGTGGCGCCGGAAGAAGCGCGCCGGCGTGCCCCAGTGGGCGCCGATGGCGCCCCAGAGACGCGTTCCGGAGACCTCGCTGCGCGAGCAGTCGAAGCCCTGGACCGGACGCTTCGGATGCTCGCGGGCGGGGCGCCGGATCGGCGCCTCGATGCCGAGGAAGTCCCGCACCATCTCCACGTCGCCGAAGGGGACGCCGGTCTGGGACATCCCGAAGGGGCCGGGGTTCATGCCCAGGAAGAGCACGCGCTTGCGGCTCGTGGCGTAGGCGTCCACGTACGCGTTCCAGCCGGCGGCGGCGTAGCCCAGCGGGTTGTAGACGTGCGACACCGGCGCGCCGAACGAGAGGGCGTCCGTCTCGCGGCGCAGCCTGGTGGTGGCGGCGCGCACGCGGCGGGCGAGCGCGGCTCCGTCGACGGTGGCTCGGGGCAACGTGTCCTCCGGGGGAGCCGGAGTGTACACTCCCGACCCCCGGTCGAGAGGTGGCGATCGCGGCGGGCAAGGAGGTGTCATGTACAAGGAGATCATCTACGAGGTCGAGGAGCCGGTCGCGACGATCACCCTGAACCGTCCCGACAAGCTCAATGCCTGGACCGACCGGATGGGGGACGAGGTGCGCCACGCGGTGGCGCGCGCCGAGCGCGACCCCGCCGTCGTCGGGATCCTGATCACCGGTGCGGGGCGCGGCTTCTGCGCGGGCGCGGATCTGAACGTGCTCTCGGACATCGGCGCGGGTCGGGCACAGGGGCAGGAGAGCGATCCTGCTCTGGCCGCCGAGCCCGGCGACCCCGAAGCCGGTCCGTCCTTCCGGGGCCGCTACACCTACCTGCTCTCGGTGCGCAAGCCGATCGTGGCCGCCATCAACGGTCCCTGCGCGGGTATGGCCGTTCCCATCTCGGTGTGTACCGACATCCGCTTCGCGTCGGACCGGGCGGTCTTCACCACCGCATTCTCGCGCCGGGGCCTCATCGCCGAGTGGGGCTCGAGCTGGGTGCTGCCGCGCCTGGTCGGGCCGGCCCACGCCGCCGACCTGCTCTTCTCCGGCCGCAAGATCGATGCGGCGGAGGCCGCGCGCATGGGGCTCGTCAACCGGGTGGTTCCCCACGACGAGCTTCTCGGCACGGCGCGGGGCTGGATCGAGGACGTGGCCGAGAACTGCTCGCCGACCTCGATGTCGATCATGAAGCGCCAGCTCTGGGGCGACTGGACCGAATCGTTGGAGACCGCCCACGACAACGCGGTCCGTCTCATGGTCGAGAGCTTCGAGCGCCCCGACTTCGTGGAGGGCGTGCAGTCGTTCCAGGAGCGTCGCCCGCCGCGCTTCACGCGCATCGGGGAGGCCGACTGATGGCGCTGGCCCGCCGGGGAGGCCGACTGATGGCGCTGGCCCGCCGGGGAAGCCGACCGATGGCGCTGGCCCGCCGCGGGGAGGCCGACTGATGGCGCTCGAGGGCAGGGTCGCCCTGGTCACCGGGGCGGCCAGCGGGATGGGGCGGCTCTCGGCCAGGCGCCTGGCGGAGGCGGGCGCGATGGTCGCCGCCGTCGATGTCGCGGAGGAGCCGCTCGCCGAGCTGGCGCGCAGCCACGAGCGGGTGCGGGCGCATCCCTGTGATGTCTCCGACACGGCCGCGGTGGCGAAGCTCGTGGCGGAGGTCGAGGAGGGGCTGGGCGAGATCCACCGGGTGATGAGCGCGGCGGCCATCGCGCCTTCGGGTCTCCTCGCGGAGCAGGATCCCGAGGAGATCCTGCGCATGATGCGCATCAACTACGGAGGCGTCGTCAACGTCACCCACGCGGTCCTGCCGCGGATGCTCGGGCGGGGCCGAGGCGAGCTGGTGAACTTCGGCTCGCTGGCCGGCTGGCTGCCCTCGCCCTACCTGGGCGCCTACAACGCCACCAAGTTCGCGGTGAACTCGTTCAGCGAGGTGCTCTGGCACGAGAACCGCGGCCGCGGTGTGAAGATCCTGTGCGTATGCCCGCCCATCGTCGAGACCCCGATGCTCCGGCAGATGAAGGACGGCGCCCGAGAGATGGTGGAGGCGGCTCCGCGGATCCAGCCCGAGGAGGTTCTCGATGCCATCGAGGCGGGCCTGGACGAGGGCCGCCCGTTCGTCTTTCCCGGCCGCGGGACGACGGCGGCCTGGCGCATCCGCCGCTGGCTGCCGGGACTCATCTGGAGGCGGCTCCACTCCACCACGGGGATCTAGACACGCGCGGATCCGGGCGGGTGCTAACGTCCCGGCCCCAGTGGCACGGGTCGAAGGAGGCTCTCCCCCATGCGTGAAGCGGTCATCGTCGACGTCGTCCGGACGCCCCTCGGGCGCGGCAAGGACAGCGGATCCCTCCACGGGCAGCACCCCGTGGACCTGGCGGCGAAGCCCCTGCGTGCGCTCGTGGACCGCACCGGGATCGACCCGGGGCTGATCGAGGACGTCATCATGGGCTGCGTCTCCCAGGTCGGCGAGCAGGGCATCAACGTGGGCCGCAACGCCGCCCTGGCGGCCGGCTTTCCCGAGACCGTGGTGGGCACCACCGTGGATCGGCAGTGCGGGTCCAGCCAGCAGGCTCTCCACTTCGCCGCCCAGGGCGTGATGGCGGGCGCCTACGACGCGGTCGTCGCCGCGGGCGTCGAGTGCATGAGCCGAGTGCCGATGGGTGCCAACGTGATGCAGGGACCGGGCGCGCCGTTCGGTCCCGAGATGACCCGGCGCTACCAGGAGGCGGACCTCTACGGCAAGGGCGGGATCGTGAGTCAGGGGATCTCAGCGGAGATCATCGCGGATCGCTGGGGCCTCTCGCGCACCGAGCTGGACGAGTTCTCGGCCGAATCCCACAACCGCGCTGCGCGCGCGACGGAGAAGGGCTGGTTCGAAGGCGAGATCATCCCGGTCGACGTGACCCACGAGGACGGCAGCACCGAGTCGGTGGCCACCGACGAGGGCATCCGGCCCGGCTCGAGTGCCGAGAAGCTGGCCCAGCTGAAGCCCGCCTTCGACCCCAACGGTGTCATCACGGCCGGCAACTCCAGCCAGATCACCGACGGGGCCTCCGCCTGCCTGGTGATGGCGAAGGAGAAGGCGCTCGAGCTGGGCCTGCGCCCCCGCGCGCGCTTCCACGCCTTCGCCCTGGGCGGTGTGGATCCGGTGATCATGCTGACCGCCGTCATCCCGGCGACCGAGAAGATCCTGGCCAAGGTCGGCATGAAGATCGACGACCTCGACGCGATCGAGATCAACGAAGCCTTCGCGCCGGTAGTCGTCTCCTGGGCGAAGGAGCACCGGCCGGACATGGAGAAGGTGAACCCGAATGGCGGCGCCATCGCCCTCGGACACCCGCTCGGCTGCACCGGAACCCGCCTCACGGCCACGCTCCTCAATCAGCTCGAGCGCACCGGGGGCCGCTTCGGGATGCAGACCCTGTGCGAGGGCGGCGGCATGGCCAACGCCTGCATCATCGAGCGGCTCGACTGAGCCGGGGCCTCCGCCCGGCGGGAGTCGGCTGAGCCGAGGGTTCGTTCCAGCGGGGAATCCCCGCCACCCGGTGCCGCTACGCGGCGCCGGGTGACGCGGAGCGTCCCTCCGCACCCGGTCGCCGGGTTGTGCCCGGCGATGCGCAGCTCCGCCGGCGATTCCCGGCGGAGCGGCCACCTGTGACGTCGGGCTGCGCCCCCGCGCGCCGGCAGATCTCCCGATGGCACACCGCTTGCTCACTCCCTGCCGAAGGGGCGCGCGGAGCGTCGACGAGTGGAGGGGAGCGGACATGGAGCGCACGGGACGAAGCAGGGGAGGGCGTCTGGCGTGCGCCGCCGTGCTCGGAGCGCTCGCGGCCTTCGTCGCCGCGCCGGCCGGGGCCGCGACGTTCGCCGTTCGCATCACCGAGAACAACCTCTCGCTGGGGGGCGACACGTTCAAGAAGAACGACATCGTCCTCTACGACTCGGACGCCGACACGGCGACGATCCTCCTGGGCCGGAGCTCGTGGAGCTCCAACAACGTCAAGGTCGACGCCTTCCATCTGCTGGCGGATGGCACCATGGTGGTATCCCACAGCAACTCGGGAACCCGGGTGCTGGGCGGCCTGGCCATGAAGGACGGCGACGTCGCCCTCTACGATCCGGTGGCCGACGTCGCGGTGATGCTCCTGTCCGAGGCGGCCTTCAACAAGAACACCGATGTCGATGCGGCTCACCGACTTCCCAACGGGAACCTCCTCATCTCGATCCAGCAGCGCAAGCGCACCCTGGGCGGGATCACCTTCCGGGACGGCGACGTCGTCGAATACGATCCGGTGGCCGGGACCGTCGCGGTCGTCTTCTCCGAGGACCTCTTCGATGGGCCGGCGGACGTCGACGGCGTCCAGCAGGGCTCGATCGTGCTGACGACGCGCGACAACGGAGTCACCCTGGCCGGGCTCACGTTCGACGCCAATGACATCGTCTCCTACGACACCGGAACCGGTACCGCGACGCTGGTCCAGGACGGCTCCGAGGTGCCCGCCGGGACCCAGCTCTTCGGCGTCTACCTCCCGGCCCTGATCGTACCCGAGCCGCCCCAGACGGCCCTTCTGCTCTCGGGGATCGCGGGCCTCCTGGCCTTCCCGAGTCTCTCGCGCTGGATCAGTCGGCGTCGAGTCCGAGACGGCGGGCGATGATCACCTTCATGATCTCGTTGGTGCCGGCGTAGATCGACTGCACGGCCGCATCGGCGTAGTCCTCGCTGATCGGGTACTCGAGCATGAACCCGTATCCCCCGTAGAGCTGCAGGCACTCCGAGGTGAGCCGCTTCTGCAGGTCGGTGGTCCAGTACTTGGCCATCGACACTTCGGTCACCACGTCGTCGCCCCGGACATGGGCGGCGATCAGCTGGTCGACGAAGGCCTGGCCCACCTCGACCTCCGTGGCCAGCTCGGCCAGCTTGAACTGGGTGTTCTGGAACGAGCCGATCTTGGTGCCGAAGGCACGGCGTTCCTTGACGTACTCGATCGTGTCGTCCAGTGCACGGCGGCACGAGGCGATGGCCGAGACCGCGATGGACAGACGCTCCTGCTGGAGCTGCTCCATCAGCATGTAGAACCCGCGCCCCTCGGCGCCGAGCAGGTTCTCGACCGGCACGCGGCAGTCCTCGAAGAAGAGCTCGCTGGTGTCCTGGCCGCGCAGGCCCAGCTTGTCCAGCTTGCGGCCGCGCACGAAGCCGGGCGCGTCGGCCGGGACGAGGAGCAGGCTCATTCCCCGGCGCCCGGGTACGGCATCCGGGTCGGTCTTGACGACCACGATGAAGAGATCGCCGATCTGGCCGTTGGAGATGAAGGTCTTGCTGCCGTTGACGACGTACTCGTCGCCGTCCCGGATCGCCCGGGTCTGGATGCCCTGCAGGTCCGAGCCGGCCACGGGCTCGGTCATGGCGATTCCCAGCAGCACGTCGCCCCGGATCGCGCCGGGGGCCCAGCGCTCCTTCTGCTCCTCGGTTCCGTAGTGCAGCAGGTAGGGAAGGCAGATGTCCGAGTGCAGGGACATCATCAGGCCGTGCCCGCGCACGCGGGCGAACTCCTCCATTACGATGGCGTCGTGGAGGAAGGTCCCGCCGGCTCCACCGTACTCCTCGGGAGCGCCCGCACCCAGCAGCCCCGCCGCGCCGGCCTTCTGCCAGGTTTCGCGGTCGCTCATGCCGGCCTCGTTCCAGGCCGGCACCTTGGGGGCCACCTCTGCCTCCACGAAGCGGCGGACCTGCTCGCGGAAGAGGTCGTGCTCCTCGTCGAAGATCGTGCGTCGCATGAGCACAGGCTAGCCCTCGGGGCGGGGCGCCGCTGGAGCCTAAAGGCCGCCAGGGCTCGGGGCGATGAAGCGTGGAGGAGGTCGCCGTGAGCGGGTCGAAGACCCAGACCCAGATCCTGTCCATGCCGGATGCCTTCCGCGGCAAGGGAGGGCGTCGTCAGCCGGTGCTGGTCGTGGTCCAGGGCGAGGAGATCGGGCGCCGCTATCTGCTGAACGAGGCGCGGCTCGTGCTGGGCCGCGACCCGGTGGGCGCCCAGCTCGTGGTGTCGGATCCGAGCGTGTCCGCACGCCACGCGGCGTTGAGCGTCGACCTGGACGAAGAGCGCTACGCGATCCGCGACCTGGGCAGCCGCAACGGGACCTTCGTCAACGGCGTGCGCGTCCGCTCGGGCGCGCTGCGCGACGGAGACAAGGTCTTCGTGGGCGCCACCGTCCTCAAGTTCACCTTCCACGACTCCATCGAAGACCGCTTCCACGGCGAGCTCGACCGCCTGATGCACCTGGACTCGCTCACCGGGCTCTACGTGCGGCGCTGGTTCGACCAGGAGTTCCCGCGCGTGTTCGAGCAGGCGCTCAGCCGCGGTCGGCTCCTGTGCGTGGCGATGATGGACATGGATGGGCTCAAGGCCGTGAACGACCGGCATGGGCACCAGCTCGGCTCGCACTGCATCTCCCAGGCGGGGCGCATCATCAAGCAGTGCCTCCCGGCATCCGGCGCGGCCGGTGCGCGCTTCGGCGGCGACGAGTTCGCCGCCTGGTTCTGCGACGCCGCCATCGAAGACGTGCTCGACGTGGCGGAGAGCATCCGCCGGCGTGTCCAGGCGTTCGAGTTCCGCGAAGGGGAGGTGGTCGTCGAGCCCACCATGAGCATCGGCGTGGCCGCCCTCTCGAGCGACGTGTCGAGCCCGGAGGAGCTGTTGAGGCTGGCCGACGAGGCGCTCTATCGCGCCAAGAAGAACGGCCGCAACACCGTCTGCCGATAGCCCGGGTTCGCGGTAGGCTGACCGGGTGATCGAGTTGCGCGAGCTCACGCGGCTCTACGGCGACACCGTGGCGGTGGATCGGCTCAGCTTCCGCGTCGACGCCGGCGAGACCCTCGTGCTGGTCGGCGACTCGGGCTGCGGCAAGACCACCACCCTGAAGATGATCAACCGGCTGGTGGAGCCCAGCTCGGGGCAGATCCTCGTGGACGGGGACGACGTGACCAGCGTGCCCGGCCACCTCCTGCGGCGGCGGATCGGCTACGCGTTCCAGGCGGTCGGGCTCTTCCCGCACATGACGGTGTCGGAGAACGTCGGTGTCACCCCGCGCCTGCTCGGCTGGGAGCGGGAGCGCATCGAGGAGCGGGTGGACGCCCTGCTGCGCAGGGTCGAGCTGGAGCCCGCGGACTACCGGGGGCGCTGGCCTCACGAGCTGTCGGGTGGGCAGCAGCAGCGGGTGGGGATCGCTCGGGCGCTCGCGGCGGAGCCGGAGCTGCTGCTGCTCGACGAGCCGTTCGGGGCCCTGGACCCGCTCACCCGAGACCGTCTGCAGCGCTGGTTCCAGGGCCTGCGCCGCGAGCTGTCCCTGACCGTGGTCTTCGTCACCCACGACATGGTCGAGGCGCTCCTGATCGGCGATCGCATCGCGGTGCTGCGGGCGGGGCGGCTGGTCCAGGTGGGCCGGCCGGCCGAGCTGCTGCGGGCGCCGGCCGACGACCGGGTTGCGGAGCTGTTGGCGACGCCGCGCCGCCAGAGCGAGGTTTTCGAACGGCTCCTGGCCCGAGAGCCGACATGAGCGAGCAGCTCGCCCTGCTGCCGGGCCTCCTCACCGCCCATCTGCAGCTCGCCCTGGTGGCCCTGGCGCTGGGGACCCTGCTGAGCGTGCCCACCGGAGTCCTGGTGACGCGCCGCCGCTCCCTCGAGCCGGGAATCCTGGGCGTGGCGAGCGTGCTCCAGACCATCCCGAGCCTGGCGCTGCTGGCGATCATGGTGCCGCTGCTCGCGGCGCTGGGCGGCTTCACCGCCTCGGCGTTCGGCGTCGAGCTGCGCAGCATCGGCTACCTGCCCGCGATCATCGCGCTGACGCTCTACAGTGTTCTCCCCATCCTGAGGAACACGGTCACCGGCATCGAAGGCGTGGATCCCGCGCTCTCCGAGGCGGCGCGCGGCGTCGGGATGACCGACGGCGAGCGACTGCGCCGGGTGGAGCTGCCCCTGGCGGCGCCGGTCATCGTCGCGGGAGTGCGGACGGCGGCTGTCTGGGTGGTGGGCACGGCCACGCTCTCCACCCCGGTCGGTGCGCCCAGCCTGGGGAACTACATCTTCAGCGGACTGCAGACGCGCAACACCACCGCGGTGCTGGTGGGCTGCGCGGCGGCCGCCCTGCTGGCGCTCTTCCTGGACCAGACCATCCGGCTCCTGGAGAGCGGCGCGGCCGCGCGCAGCCGACGGCGCTGGGGGGCGGCGGCCGCGGTGCTGCTGGCCCTCTACGCCTACACGGGCGCGAGCTTCGTGGCGGGACGTGCCTCCGCCGGAGCCCGCCCGGTCGTGCGCATCGGCGCCAAGTCGTTCACCGAGCAGTACATCCTCTCGGAGATGCTCGCGCTCCAGCTGCGCCGGCGGACGGGCGGTCCTGCCGAGATCGTTCCTTCCCTGGGCTCGACCGTGGCGTTCGATGCGCTGCGCGCGGGCGACCTGGACGTCTACGTGGACTACTCGGGCACCATCTTCGCGACCATCATGAAGCGAACCGATCCGTTCGTGAGCCGCGAGGCCGTGCTCGAGCAGGTGCTGCGCTTTCTGGCCGACGAGCACGGGATCGAGAGCGCGGGCGCGCTGGGCTTCCAGAACACCTATGCGCTGGGCATGCGCGCCGACCGCGCCGCGCAGCTGGGCGTGAAGACGATCAGCGATCTCACGGGCGCGGCCGGAACGCTGGAGATCGGTGGCGACTACGAGTTCTTCCAGCGCGTCGAGTGGAAGGCGCTCGAGGAGCGCTACGGCCTGGCCTTCGCCGCACAGCGCAGCATGGACCCGGCCCTGATGTACGAGGCGGTGCGAGCGGGCGACGTGGACGTGATCAGCGCCTTCTCCACCGACGGCCGCATCGCGGCCTACGACCTGGTCCTCCTCGAGGACGACCGGGGCGTGATTCCGCCCTACGACGCGCTGGTGCTGACCGGACCGGCCCTGGAGGAGCGCGCACCCGGCGCACGGGCGGCCCTCGGGGCGCTGGAGGGGGCCATCGACGAGGCCACCATGCAGCGCCTCAACATGGCGGTCGACGCCGAGGGCCGCTCGCCCGAGAGCGTCGCGCGCGCGTTTCTGGACGGGCTCCCCTGACGGGTCAGTGGATGGCCCCGGGCTCGCGCAGGGTGAACTCGGCGATCGCCGCGTCGAACTGCCGGCCGTCGGGTCGGCGCATGTCGTAGGTTCCGCGCATGGTTCCGAACGGTGTGGGCAGGGGGCATCCCGACGTGTACTCGAACGACTCGCCGGGAGCGAGCTGGGGCTGCGCGCCGACGACGCCCGGCCCGTGCACCTCCTCCACCTTGCCGGTCGCGTCGGTGATCACCCAGTGCCGGTTGCGCAGCTGGACCGGCTCGTCCCCCTCGTTGGTGATCGTGATCGTGTAGAGGAAGAACCAGAGGTCCGAGATGGGGTCGGAGTGCTCGGGCGAGTAGCGTGAGCGGACCTCGACGCGAATCCCCTCGGTGACGGCCTGCGATGCCCCGGGCTCCATGGTGAGGAGTCTAGCTGGATGCGACTGCGTCGGCCGGGGAGCTAAGTTGGCGGCGTGGCGCACCGGATCCTCGTCGCGGGCTGCGGGTACACGGGAACCGCCCTGGCGGTCCGCCTGGCGGCGGAAGGCCACCGGGTCTGGGGTCTGCGCCGCACGGCCGGCGCCGTGGCGCCCGGGGTGGAGACCCTGTCTGCGGATCTCCTCGACGCGGGGCTGGGCGCGCGCGTCCCCGAGGAGATCGATCGGGTCTTCTACACCGCGGCAGCGGACGACGGCAGCGAGGAGGCCTACCGTGCCGCCTATGTCGAGGCGCTCGACCGGCTCCTCGGCGTCCTGGAGGCGCGCGGGGGCCCCAGGCCTCGCGTGCTCTTCACGTCGAGCACCTCGGTGCACCACCAGCGCGACGGAAGCGCGGTGGACGAGGATTCCCCTACCCAGCCGGAGGGCCACCGCGGTCGCATCATGCTCGAGGCGGAGGCACGTCTCGCGCGGAGCCCGCTCGAGACCGTCGCGTTGCGGCTCGGCGGGATCTACGGGCCCGGGCGCACGCGCTTCATCGAGGCGGTGCGCAGCGGTCGGGCACGCCGGACGCGCGGGGCGCCCCGCTACACCAACCGCATCCATCGCGATGACGCGGCCGGCGCGCTCGCCCACCTGGCGGCGCTGCCGGCGCCCCGGCCCCTCTACCTGGGCGTGGACGACGATCCCGCGGAGCGCGACGAGGTGCTCTCGTGGCTGGCCGCTCGTCTGGGGATGCCTCCGCCGCCCGACGAGGAGCCCGGCCCCGGACCCCACGACGCGGGCAAGCGCTGTAGCAACGCGCGCCTCCGCGCCAGCGGCTACGTGTTCCGCTACCCGGACTTCCGGGCCGGGTACGGAGCGCTGATCGACGCTTCGGATGCGTCGGGGCCCGGCTCCTAGGCGAAGGCCGGCATCACCTTCTCGGCGAAGAGCCGGGCCGGGTCGCGGGTGTCGCGACCGAAGAACTCGATCACGAAGAGGCTGACGCCCAGGTCGACGTGGCGCTGCACGCGCTCGACGACCTGGCCGGGCGTGCCCCAGATGCCGTGCTCCTCGATGGCGCCGCCCATGTGGCCGCCGTAAATCTTCTTCGCCTTCTCGAGGAACTGGCGCGACGTCTCCTCGTCCGGGGCGATCACGACCGTGCACTGCTGGGAGACCTCGAGGGTCTCGAAGTCGCGGCCCACGTCGTCGCAGCGGCGTCGCATGGCCTGGATCTTCTGCGCGAGCTGGGGCTGGAAGACGGCCAGGTTGTTCCAGATGTCGGCGTGGCGGGCGGCGATGCCCATGAGCACCTTCTCGCCTCCACCGCCCACCAGGATGGGCGGGCGCCGCGGCGGCTTGGGCTCGCAGCGCACGGCCTGTGCCTTCGCGAAGCGGCCCTCGTAGGTGACCTCCTCCTCGCTCCACATCCGCTTCATCAGCTCGACGCTCTCGTTGAGGGCGTTCATGCGGTCGCCCATCGACGGGAAGTCGCAGCCGTAGCCGGTGAACTCGGCCTCGAACCAGCCCGCGCCGAAGCCCGGGATGACGCGTCCGTCCGCGATCTGGTCGACGGTGGCGATCTGCTTGGCGAGCACGGCCGGGTTGCGGAAGAAAGGCGGTGTGACCAGCGTGCCGAGCTCCACGCGCTCGGTGATCGCGGCGACCGCGGCGAGCTGGCTCCAGGCCTCGAGGATGGGAAGCTGGGGAAGCGGAACACCGTAGAGGTGGTCGCACACCCAGACCGAGTGGTAGCCCAGGGCCTCGAACTCGAGGGCGGCGGTCTTCGCCTCGTCCCAGGTGCGCTTGATCTGCGGAAGGGTCACGCCGAAGCGGATCGGTCGGGCCATGGTGTCTCCTCTCCAGAGCGGCGGAGTGTATCACCACCGGCGCCTGATAGAGTGTCCGCCATGAGCAGCGCCCAGCCCACCCGAGGGCAGGGGAATCCGCTCGAAGCCGACCGGATGACCCCCTACCTGTGGTTCCTCTTCCTGCTGCTCTCCACCGCCACCCTCTTCGACGGCTTCGACGCCGCGATGCTCTCGTTCGCTGCGCCCGAGTCCCGCCGCAGTCTCGGGATCGACCGCTCGGAGTGGGGATTCATCAACTCCGTCGTCCGCGTGGGCGTGTGGGCCTCGTTCTTCTTCCTGCTCACCGCAGACCGGGTCGGGCGGCGCCGCCTGATGATGATCACCGTCGTGGGCTTCGCCCTCTTCAACGGGCTCACCGCGCTGGTCACCGACAAGTACCAGTTCATGGTCTGCCAGCTCCTGGCGCGCCTCTTCCTGACGGCGGAGTACTCGCTGGCGGTGATCATGGCGGGCGAGGAGTTCCCGGCCCGTCATCGGGGGCGGGCCATCGCCATCCTGACCAGTCTCGCCACGGTGGGCGTGATGATCATGGCGAAGGGGGTGCAGCCCTACGTGCTGCTGCCCGAGGGCGCCGAGGGAAACTGGCTGCACGGTCTCGGTACGACGTTGGTGGCCGGGATCCAGGGCGTGCTCGGCCTGGAGCAGGACGCCGAGAACTGGCGCGCCCTCTACATCCTCGGCCTCTTTCCGCTGCTCCTGATCGTGGTGCTGCGGATCGCCATGCGGGAGACGCGCCGTTTCGAGGCGGTCCAGGATGCCGAGATCGCCCGAGAAGCGCCGCGCCCGCGCCTCGGGCTGCGCGAGCTGGCGCGACAGGCGGCGATCCCCTGGCGGCCCGAGTACCGCCGGCGTACCGCCATCGTCACCCTGCTCTGGAACTGCGTCCACGTCGTGACGGGTCCCTCCGTCGTGTACTACGTGATCTTCGCGCGCGAAGACCTGGGGCTGACGCCGCACACCGTGGGCGACATCGTCTTCTACGGCTACCTCGGCGGGACCGCCGGGCACTTCGTCGCTGCGTGGATGATCGAGCGGCTCGGCAGGAAGCCGACCTGCGCGGGCTTCTACGTGCTCGCGGCCGTGTCGATCGCGATGCTGTATCAGCACACCACCCTCTTCGGGCAGTACCTGTGGATGATCTCGACCGTCTTCTGCTTCGGCGCGGCCAACACCGCCACCCACGTCTATGCGTCGGAGCTCTTCCCGACCGAGATCCGCGCCACCGGCTACGCCTGGACCACCAACCTGACGGGGCGCATCAGCGAGGTGCTCACGCCCGCCGCCATCGGCGGGCTGATCTACGCGATCGGGATCGCCAACTCGATCCTGGTGGTGGCGGTGGGGCCCATCCTCGGTGCCGCCCTCGTGCTCCGCTACGCCCCGGAAACCCGCGGCATGACCCTGGAGGAGATCCAGGACGCGCTCGACACCCCCGAAGACGGGGCGCGCAGGTGAGCGAGAACGGGGTGCGGCCGTGAGCGACGCGATGCGCTGTCCTGTCTGCGGCGAGCTGCGCGAGCTCGTGGAGGTGCCGGCTGCGCACGGCGAGGCGGGCGCCGTGCGGGTGGAGCTCTACGGGCTGCGGCTCCTGCGCTGTGCCGATCGGGATCACCCCGTCGACGCCGCGCATGCGGACTTCGCCGCCGACCTCCTGTCGGCGGTGCTCGTGGGAGGGGCCGTGCCCGCGGCCCGGACCCGCGGGCTCCTGCGCAGGCGGCCCGTCTGCGCAGGGTGCGCCGGCGACCTCGCCGGGATCGAGGTCGCCGCGGGCAGCGTGCGGGCGCGTGTGCGGATTCCGCGGGCGGCGCCGCTCACGGTCACCGTGGACGGCCCCACCGTGGAGTGCCCGGGCTGCCACCGGCGTCAGCTCGCGGCGGGCCCCGCATCGACCGAGCAGCTGGAGCGGGCGCTGCGGGGTGCCCTCGCGGACTCCGGGATTCCCGGCGAGTGGTAGTCTTGGCCCCGGCGGGAGGAAGGAAGCCCACCGCGATGGACAGACCCGACCCGGCACTGACCCAGATCGCCCTGGAGGCCTGGCAGGCCGCCGCCCGCGGCGACCGCGAGACCCTCGAGCGCCTCTGCGCGCCCGGGATGGTCTGGGAGGCTTCCGGACGCGGGCGCTGGGCGGGAGCCCGGAAGGGTCTCGACGAGGTCTTCGCCTATCTGGCGGCCCTCGGCGAGGCGTCCGACGAGTTCTTCTCCGAGCTCCAGGACGTGCTCGTCTCCGACCGGCGGGCGGCCGTCCTCTTCCACGTGTCGGGTCGCCGCGAGGGCAAGGCCCTCGAGACGGACTTCATCCTGCTCTTCGACATCGAGGGGGGGCGCATCACCCGCATCCACTCCGTCCCCCGGGATCAGCTGGCGGTCGACGAGTTCTGGGCCTAGCCGGGCTCAAGAAACCCAGGCGGCACGCCGATGTGCACGGCGCGATGCCGCCCGCACAGCCGTCCATCAAGGGGATCGCCCTGCAGTACGCCGTCGCGGCGGTGCGGCGCCTCCTGGAGACCGGGCGGCTCACGCGCGACGAGCTCGAGATCCGGCTGGACCCCCAGGATCTGGAGATCCTGGACCAGAAGGTGCTGCCCACCCTCTGGTACCCGATGGAGAGCTTCGCGCGTCTGCTCGAGGTGGCGACGACGGGCGAGGCCCAGACCGGCGGCGTGGAGGCCGTGATCTCCGTGGGCGTCGACGCCGCGAACAGTCTCTTCGCCAGCGAGCTCTACGGCGACTTCCTGCGCAGCGCCGAGAGCCGCGGGCCGCGCGCGGGCGAGGCGCTGGTGCGCATGGCGCCCCTCCTCTGCAGCTTCGGCACCTGGACGTTCAGAAGGGCCCCGGGCGGAGGGTTCGCCATCGACGTGCGCGAGGCGGGCGCATTCCCGGAGATCCTGCGGCACGTCGCCCAGGGCCTGATCCAGTACCTGAGTGACCGCCTGGCCGGCGCCCCCGACCGCATCCGCGTGACCAGCGAGCGCCCGGCCCCCGACCACATCCGCTACGTGGGGCGTCCCGTCCGCAGCTAGGAGCCTGACCCGAGATCGCGCCAGTCGGACTGGGTGGTGGAGTCGGCCGGAGGGGGCGGGGGGCTGCGCTCATGGCTCGGGCGGAGCGGTCGGAGTGCCGAACCCTGCCGGGTCTCCGCCCTGCGCTTGACTTCGCTCCGCCCCCTCCGGCCGCATCGCCGGGTTGGCTCGGGACGGCCCCCCTCACGTCGGGGCCGCCTGCAGCCGGAACAGACGCCGGAGGTTGAACGCCGCGCACACGAGGTCCCACTGGCCCCGTGTCTTCGCGACGCCGCGCTCGGTCAAGTAGCCCTTGTCCGCGACCACGCACCCGGGCCGTTTGCCCGCGTTCGTCTCGATCGCGTCGAGCACCGGCTCCAGCGATTCCTCGTCCCGCGGCGTCGTCGACAGCTCCGTCGCCACGATGATCCCGTCCTCGCTCAGGGCCGCCTGCGCGTTGTAGCAGTAGGCCAGGGAGCCCTGCCCGTCTTCATCATGTTGGCCTCGATGTCCGCGAAGCTCTTCTGATGCCGGTCCTCGAGCCGCTCGCCCTTCTCGGCCTCCAGCCGGGCTCGAGCCGCCCGGATCCGCTCCCGACGGGCCTCGCGGCTGGGCAGCTCCTCGGGAAGCCCGCCGCTCCCGTCGTCGTCCCCGGGCTCCTCGTTCTCCGCCGCGTTCTGCTCCTCGATCTGCAGCAGGATCTGCCCGATCTCGTCGTCGAGCCGCGCCTCCGCCTCGTCCATCCGTCCCCGGCTCATCGCCTTGTAGCGCGACGTGTTCGCCCGCAGCTTCGTCCCGTCGATCGCCACCCGGCCGAGCTTCGCCAGCCCCGCCTCCCGTGCAATCCGCACCGTCTCCCGAAGCACGGCCCGGAAGTCCGCCACGTGCCCCGTCCGGAACCGGTTGATCGTCCGCTCCCCCAGCCCCGAGTACCGGCGCTCGAAGGTCCGCAGGTCCAGGTCCTCCACCACCTCGTCCACGAAAGACGCCGGGTCCGTCGGGTCCAGCGCATCCGCCGTGTACGACGGCAGCAGCTCCCCCTGGCCCGGCGTGTACGCCGCGGTCGCTTCGGACGCACAGCCGGCGAGTTTCAGAGGCGAATCAGGTGGATCGGGGTTGACAATCATAAACATCGCGGTATTCTACTCGACAGTGCGTAGGTCGGATCAAGAGCGTCTTCCTTTTCCCAACGGCTGGGGCGGACCGCGCGAGGGCGCTGGGAGGCCCCGGTCCTCTCCCTGGCTGCCCCACGAGAGCCGTGCGCCCTTCGCCTCCCGGCATCCCGTTCTCATCACCCTAAAGGTGCGGCCCGACGTTCCCTCCCTGCGCAGCGTGAAGCTGGTGAGAGAGGTCGAGGTCTCCTTCCGCCGGGCCTGCGACCGGCGGCGCTTCCGGGTGGTCCACTACTCCCTGCAGTCGAACCACGTGCACCTGTTGGTGGAGGCGGGCGGAGCGGCGGACCTGGGACGCGGAATGAAGAGCATCGGGGCGCGGCTGGCGCGGGCGGTGAACCGGGTGTTCGCTCGACGGGGGCCGGTGCTGGCGGATCGCTTCCACCACAGGGTGCTGAGGACGCCTCGCGAGGTGCGGAATGCGCTGGCGTACGTGCTGCTGAATGCGAGGCGCCATGCGGGACGGCGGGCAGGAGTGGTAGGAAGGGTGGATCCGGCCTCCTCCGGGCGCTGGTTCGACGGGTGGACGAGGCGGGCCGCCTCGATCCTGGAGCCGGCGGCCGTGGCGGAGCCCCACACGTGGATGCTGCAGCGGGGGTGGCGGAGGCATGGGCTGATCGGGTTGGACGAGGTGCCAGGCGGAGCTTGAGGCCAGGGCCACGGTAGACGCGAGACGTGGGTCCGGTGGGGATGGGTTTCGACCGGGCCGCCTCGTCGGCTGGGCCCCGCCCCGGTGGTGGCCGACGTAGCTGCGGCGGGAAGGTCCGGGATCCGCTTCATCCCCATCTCCCTATCGATCTGCGTCCCGCCCTGGGCGTGGCGTCCGTTCAGACCACCCTTGCCCGGTCCCGCGGTGCGCTCATCTGTCCCCTGCGGAATCGACAAGGCTGCGGGTGCGGCTCCTCCTGAATCCGATACGATGCGTCTCGTAATGGAGCCGGTGTCGTACGGGAAGGCGATGGGGTGGCTGGCGGAGCGCGAGCCCGCGGCGGTTGCGGTGATCTGTGGCAGCGCGCGGCGTACGCGGGCGGAGCTGGAGGCGCGCGGTAACCGGCTGGCGCGCGCGTATGCGGCGCGCGGAGTGGGGGAGGGCGATCTGGTCACGATCGCGCTGCCCAACGGGATCCCCTTCCTCGAGTCGTGCCTCGCGGTCTGGAAGCTCGGCGCCACGCCGCAGCCCGTGTCCCATCGGCTGCCCGACCGCGAACGGCGCGCCATCGTCGAGCTGGCGGACTCCGCGCTGCTGGTGGGCGCGGAGCCCGGGGAGTACGGCGCCCGGCCCACGCTGCCCGCGGACTTCGAGCCCGATGCCTCACTCGACGACGCCCCGCTGCCCGACGTGGTTCCGAAGCACGCGCGCGCCATGACCTCCGGCGGCAGCACCGGCCGACCGAAGCTGATCGTGGATCTCGCGCCGGCGCTCTGCGATCCCGAGACGCCGGAGAACGGCATGCGTCCGGGCGGTGTCACGCTGACGCCCGGTCCGCTCTACCACGCCGGCCCGTTCATCACCTCCTGGCAGCAGCTCCTCTGCGGCGGCAGCGTCGTCCTGATGAAGCGCTTCGACGCGGAGGAGGCGCTGGCCCTGATCGAACGGCACCGGGTCGAGTGGGTGCTCTTCGTTCCGACGATGATGCAGCGCATCTGGCGGCTGCCCGAGGAGCCGCGGCTCGCCCGCGACGTCTCCTCCCTGCGCCGGGTGATGTGCACCGGTGCGCCGTGTCCCGCCTGGCTGAAGCGCGCGTGGATCGACTGGATCGGAGCGGAGAAGATCTGGGAGGCGTACGGCGGTTCGGAGCGGATCGCCGGCACGCTCATCTCCGGTGACGAGTGGCTGGCGCACCCCGGGTCCGTCGGAAGGCCTACCGCCGATCGCCGCGTGCGCATCCTGGACGCGGACGGCGGCGAGTGTGCGACCGGCGAGGTCGGCGAGGTCTTCATGATGCCGCCCGGCGGGCAGGGCTCCACCTACCGCTACGTCGGGGCAGAGGCCACGGCGACCGGCGACGGCAGGGAGTCCCTGGGCGTCATGGGCTGGCTCGACGAGGAGGGCTACCTCTACCTCGTCGACCGCAAGACGGACATG
>JANQFA010000135.1 GCA_028278065.1 Myxococcota bacterium | reverse complement strand
GACCCGCGCGAGGCGGTCCCCTACGTGTTCGAGATCCTGCGCCGGCTGCGCCGCACCCTCGAGGCGCGCCGCGTTCCACTCCTCGGCTTCGCCGGTGCGCCGTTCACGCTGGCCGCCTACCTGGTGGAAGGGCAGGGCTCGCGGCACTTCTCGCAGCTCAAGCGCATGATGCACCGCGAGCCCGACGTCCTGCGCGCCCTCCTGGATCGGCTCACGGAGATGACCGTCGCCTACCTGAACGCGCAGATCGAGGCCGGCGCACAGGCGGTGCAGCTCTTCGACACGTGGGCGGGTCTCCTGTCGCGCGAGGACTACCGGGAGTGGGCCCTTCCCGCGCATCGCGAGATCGCCGCCAAGCTCGACCGCGAGGCGGCCCCCTTCATCCTCTACGTGAACGACGGTGCCCACGTGGTGGATGAGATGCTCGAGGTGGGCGCGGACGTGATCTCCCTCGACTGGCGCGTGGACCTGGCCGACGCGGCGCAGCGCGCCGGGAGTCGGGCCAGCGTGCAGGGCAACCTCGACCCGTGCGCGCTGCAGGCGCCGCCGGAGCGGATCGCCGCCGCGGTTCGCGCGTTGGCGGAGGCCGCGGCGCCGGCGCGAGGTCACGTGCTCAACCTCGGCCACGGGATCCTGCCCGACACCCCGGTCGAGGGCGTGCGAGCCTTCACCGAAGCGGCGCGGGGTCTCGCGGCGTCGTGAGCGTGCCCGACGTCGATGCCGTCGTGGTCGGCGCGGGCGTGGCCGGTCTGGCGGCCGCCCACGAGCTGCGGGCACTGGGCGCGGAGCCGCTGGTGCTCGAGGCGGAGGAGACGCCCGGCGGGGTGATGCGCAGCGAGCGCGTCGGCGGGCATCTGCTCGAACGGGGTCCCAACACCATGCGCGTCAAGGCCCCCGCGCTGGCCCTCCTGCGCCGCGCCGGGGTCGAGTCGGACCTGTTGGAGGCGGCGCCGGCCGGACGGCGCCGCTTCATCCTGCACCAGGGAGAGCTCGAGCCGCTGCCCGCCGGGCCCTGGGCCGCCGTGCGCACGCCCCTCCTCTCGGCCCGCGGCAAGCTGCGCCTGCTGGCGGAGCCACTGACCCCGCGCGGAGACGGTGCCTCCGAGACCGTGGCCGAGTTCTGCTCGCGCCGCCTGGGCGGCGAGGCCAGCGAGCGGCTCGTCGGGACCTTCCTCACCGGCGTGTATGCGGGCGACGAGCGTCGTCTGGGCGCCGAGGCGGTGTTTCCGGATCTGGTGCGCTTCGAGCGCGAGAAGGGATCGATCGTGCGCGGCGCCCTGTCCGGCCGACGCGGGGCGAGCCGCGGGCTGTCCGGGATGTGGTCCACGCCCGACGGCCTGGCGGGGCTCGGCAGGGGGCTGGCCGCCGGGCTCGGCGACGGGCTTCGGCTTGGCGTCCGCGTCGACGCGTTGGAGCGCGAGGAGGACGCCTGGCGGGTCTCCTTCGGCGGGGAGAGCGTGCGTGCGGGGGCCGTGGTGCTCGCGGTGCCCGCGGAGCAGGCTGCGGCGCTCCTGTCGAACGCCGACGCCGAGCTCGCCAAGGCGATCGCGGGCGTCTGCTACGCGCCGGTCGTCTCGCTCTCGGTGTCGATCGCGGCGGGCGACAGCGTGGCGCCGGTCGAGGGCTTCGGCTTCCTGGTGCCGCGCGCCGAAGGCCGCCGGCTCCTGGGCTGCCTCTTCATGAGCCGGCTCTTCCCGGGTCGCGCGCCCGATGGGCGTCACCTGCTGACCTGCATGATCGGCGGGACCCGCTGGCCGGACGCCGTCGACCTGGACGACGGGAGCCTCTCGGAGCTGGCCCGCATCGAGCTCGACCACACCCTGGGGCTGCGCGGCGATCCCGAGACCCTGGCGCTGACGCGCTGGCAGCGCGCCGTACCCCAGCCCGGACGGGACCACGTGGCGCGCATCGCCGGGGCCCGCGCGCGGGCGCTGCGCCTGGGCGGGCTGGGCCTGGCCGGGAGCTGGGTGGAGGGCGTCGGGGTGACGGACGCGCTGGCGTCCGGGATCAGCGCCGCTGGATCAGCTCTGCGAGGGCGTCCACCCAGCGCGGAGTCGCATTGACGCAGGGCGCCAGGCCGAAGGCCTCGCCGCCCAGCTCCTCCCACTCCTCGCGCGCCCGGATCCCGATCTCCTCGAGCGTCTCGAGGCAGTCTGCCACGAACGCGGGGCAGATCAGCACCAGGCGCCCAACGCCGTCTTCGCGCAGGCTCGACAGCACCCGGTCGGTCTGGGGTCCGATCCAGGCCGTCGGCCCGAAGCGGGACTGGAATGCGGTCGAGAACGTGCCGTCGGCGAGGGAGAGGCGCGCGGCGACGGCTCGCGTCGTCGCGTGACACTGGGCCCGGTAGCAGCCGGAATTTCCGGAGTCGAGCTGCGCGCAGCAGTCGGGGCGCTCGAGACACGCGGGTCCCGAGCCGCGCACGTGGCTCTCGGGCAGGCCGTGGTAGCTGAAGAGCACGTGGTCGGGGCGGACCGTCTCCACGGTCTCGCGGGCGGCCGCGCCGACCGCGTCGATGAACCCCGGCTCGGAGAAGAACGCGGGGACGAAGTCCAACGGCGGCAGATCGGAGCGCGCGGTCGCGCACTCGCGCACGCGCGCCACAGCCGAGCCCGAGCTGGACTCGGCCGCCTGGGGGAAGAGGGGCACCACCACGATGCGCGTGCATCCCGCGGCGTGGAGCCGATCCAGGGCCTCGGGGATCGACGGGCTCCCGTAGCGCATGGCGAGCGCCACCCGGAAGCCGTCGCCGAGGCGCTCGTCCAGCGCCTCGGCCAGAGCGCGCCCGTGCACGAGGAGCGGCGATCCCTCGGCGGTCCAGATCGAGCGGTAGAGGGCGGCCGATCGTGCCGAGCGGAAGGGCAGGACCACGGTGCGGAGCAGCAGCCAGCGCGCCGGAGCGGGCATGGTGAGCACCCGGGAATCCGAGAGGAACTCCTTCAGGTAGCGGCGGACGTCCCTCGTCTCCGGGCTGTCCGGAGAACCCAGGTTGACCAGCAGGACTCCGCTGCGCTCTCGCTCGCCCACGCCCCCAAAGATGGCACACGGGGCGCGGATGGTCCGTGCCGGGCCCCGGCCTTCAGGCGCGTCCGGGGCGGTCGAGGCCGCCGTAGACCAGCGACACCCCGCTGTACCACACGGGGAAGAGCAGCGATCCCCAGGCCAGCCACGGGGAGAGGGCGCTGTCGGGCCAGGCGCAGGCGATCGCCAGCACCGCCACCCAGACGGCGGACGCGGCGATCGTCTCGCGTTTCAGCACGGGGCTCTGGCTGGGGTAGATGTACTTGAGCGGAACGAAGACGAGCACGCTGAACAGGGCCACCCAGGCGGTGGTGGCCGTCGCGCCCACGTCGAGCACCCAGGCGTAGATCGCCACCACGTTCCAGTAGGACGGCCAGCCCAGGAAGAAGTTGTCCTCGGTCTTGGCGTCGACCTGGGAGAACCCGTAGGCGCTGGCCAGGAGCGGCGGGGCCACCCACCAGAACGACACGAGCTTGCCCGTGGCCAGCAGGAAGACGACGGCGACCACCACGTAGTTGAGGAAGTCGACCATGTCGTCGAGCCGGCGTCCATCGAAGCCGGGCAGCACCTCGGCCACCCGCGCGGCGCGCGCCAGGGTGCCGTCCAGCGAGTCGATCACGAAGGCCCAGAGCATCCAGACCGCGGCCGAGGAGAAATCCTCCCGGGCCATGGCGGCCAGGGCGAGCACCGCCACCACGGCGCCGCTGGCGGTGAAGAGGTGCACGCCCCACGCCGCCAGCTTCTCGGTCGTGGTGGGCGGCGCGGGGGCGTCGGGCGCGGCTTGCATCCTCCGCGCAGGATACCAGAGCTGCTATCGTCGCTCGTCCACGATGACGTACGACTCGGCACCGTATCGCGACGCCCGTCGGCAGCTCGAGATGCTGCGTCACGACGGTGCGGGATTCCAGACCACGCGGCTCGACGCCGTGCTGAACTGGGGCCGCAAGTACTCGATGTTCCTCTACCCCTTCGTGACCGCGTGCTGCGGCATGGAGTTCATGAGCGTGGCGGGTCCGCGCTACGATCTCGATCGCTTCGGCACGGCGCTGCCGCGCTTCTCTCCGCGCCAGGCGGACCTCCTGATGGTGGTGGGGACGATCACCCACCGACAGGCCCCGATCCTCAAGAAGGTCTACGACCAGATGGCGGAGCCGAAGTGGGTGGTGGCCTTCGGGGCCTGCACCTGTTCGGGGGGGCCCTACGACAACTACGCGGTGGTGCAGGGGATCGACACGATCGTTCCCGTGGACGTCTACATCCCGGGCTGTCCGCCCCGGCCCGAGGCCGTGCTCGACGGATTGATCAAGCTGCAGGAGCGGGTCCAGGCGGAGCGGGTGCCGGAGGACGGCCGCCACCGGGAGATCGGGGAGCTGGATCCCGCGTAGCCGGGTGTGTCGCCCCGTGTGCCCCGGGTGCATCTCTCCCGGCACAAGCGCTTCGCGCTAACCTAGCCCGCGTTCTCGAGAATCGGCCTCCGCGATCGGATCGCGGAGAGGGGCTTGCCGGGGGGGCGGCCCGACGTTCCAGGAGGTCCGAGGTGGCTGCGGAATCGTTCGATCTGGCCGTGGTGGGAGCCGGTCCCGGGGGCTACGTGGCGGCCATCCGCGCCGCCCAGCTGGGCCTGCGCGTCGCGGTCATCGAGGAGGATCGACCCGGCGGCGTCTGCCTGAACTGGGGCTGCATCCCGTCGAAGGCGCTCCTCACCGGCGCCGAGCTGGTCGAGACCCTGCGCGCGCACGGTGACACGTTCGGAGTGTCGGCCCAAGGCCTCTCGCTGGACTACGCCAAGGCCCAGGCGCACAGCCGAGCGGTCTCCGATCGCCTGTGCAAGGGCGTCCAGTCGCTCTTCAAGAAGAACAAGATCACGCTGGTCTCCGGCCGCGGCCGGCTCTCCGGGGAGGGCGCGGTGGCCGTGGAGGGCGCGGATGCGGGGACCGTGCGCGCGGAGCGCATCCTCCTGGCGGCGGGCTCCACGGAGCTGGTTCCGAAGGGGGTCGAGGTCGACGGCGAGCGCGTGATGACCTCTCGCGAGGCCCTGGCGGCGACGAGCGTGCCGAGCAGGGCCGTCGTGATCGGCGCCGGCGCGGTGGGCGTCGAGTTCGCGTACGTCTGGGCGCAGTACGGTGCCGAGGTGACCATCGTCGAGATGGCCGAGCAGATGCTGCCGGGTGCGGACAGGGAGGTCGCTGCCGGTCTGCTGCGCGAGTTCAAGAAGAAGAAGATCGACGTGCAGCTGGGCACGCGCTTCGAAGAGCTCAAGGCGCGGGGAGGGGGCGTGGCCGTCTCCGTCGCCGGCGGGACGACCCTGGAGGCCGACCGGGTGCTGCTGGCCCTGGGGCGGCGGGCGCTCTCGGCCGACCTGGGGCTGGAGAGCGTGGGCGTCGAGGTCGACGAGCGGGGCTTCGTCAAGGTGGACGAACGGCTCCAGACCACGGTCGCTGGCGTGTGGGCGATCGGGGACCTGGTGGGTGGGCCCCTCCTGGCCCACAAGGCGTCCGAGGAGGGGATCGCGGCCGCCGAGTGGATGGCCGGGCTGAAGCGACCGCCCCTCGACCACGAGAAGATCCCGGGCTGCATCTACGCACAGCCCCAGGTGGCGTGGATCGGGCTCACCGAGGAGCAGGCCCGGGAGCGGTACGGCGAGGTGCGCGTGGGCAAGTTCCCGTTCCAGGCGTCGGGCAAGGCGCTGGCCTCGGGTCACCCCGCCGGCTTCGCCAAGATCATCGCCGAGCCCAAGTACGGCGAGATCGTCGGGGCGCACCTGCTGGGCCACGGCGCCACCGAGCTGGTCGCGGAGATCGGGCTGGCGATGACCCTCGAGTGCACCACGGCCGAGATCGCGGGCACGACCCACGCCCACCCGACCCTCTCCGAGGCGATCCACGAGGCGGCGCTCCTGGCGGAAGGCCGGGGCATCAACTTCTAGCGCGGAGGCGAGATGGCGACGATCGGAGTCGAGCTGCCGGCCCTGGGCGAGAGCGTGGTCGAGGGAACCGTGTCGCGCTGGCTCGTGAAGGAGGGCGACAAGATCACCCGCGACCAGCCGCTGGTGGAGGTCACCACGGACAAGGTGGACGCCGAGATCCCCTCGCCCGAAGCCGGCGTGCTGGTGAAGATCGTCGTACCCGAGGGCGAGACCGTCGACGTCGGCGCCGTGCTGGCCCAGATCGACACCGAGGCCAGCGCCGCGGCGGTGGCCGAGCCGGCTCGGGCCGCCGGGTCCGAGAGCGCGCCGGCTCCCCAGGCGGCGAGCGCAGCGGCGCCGTCCCCGGCGCCGTCCGACGAGGCCGCCCGCGCCACGCCGGTGGCGAAGAGGATGGCGGCCGCGGAGTCGGTCGACCTGGATGGCGTCGAGGGGACGGGCGTGGCCGGCCGCGTGACCAAGCGTGACGTGCAGCAGGCGGCTCGTCCCTCCACGGAGGCTCCGGCGGCGCCTCCCGCCGCGCGCGCGCCAGCGTCTCCCGCCGCGCGCGCGCCGGCCGCCAAGGCAGCGGCCGGGATGCCCCCGTACATGCACTACGAGCTGCAGGAGGGCGACAAGGTCATCCCGCTGACGCCCCTGCGGCGCATCGTCGCCGAGCACATGGTGCTCTCGAAGCAGACCAGCCCGCACGTGGGCACGGTGGCCGAGATCGACATGGGCGCCGTGGTGGCGTTCCGCAACGCGAACAAGCGCGCCTTCCAGGAGAGCCAGGGCTTCTCTCTCACCTTCCTGCCCTTCATCGTGCATGCCACGGTCCGTGCCCTGCGCGAGAATCCCCGTCTGAACGCGTCCATGACCGAGGATGCCATCGTGGAGAAGCAGTCCATCCACGTGGGTGTCGCGGTCGAGACGGACAAGGGGCTGGTGGTGCCGGTGGTCCGGCACGCCGATCGCCTGTCGCTCTCGGGACTGGCCGCCGGCATCGAGGACCTCTCGAACCGTGCGCGCAACAAGAAGCTCTCTCCGGACGAGCTGCGCGGCGGCACGTTCACGGTCTCGAACCCCGGCCGCAACGGGAACCTCTACGGCTTCGCCATCATCAACCAGCCCCAGGTGGGGATCCTGCGCATGGGCGAGATCGTGAAGCGCCCGGTGGTGCGCTCGGTGGACGGGCAGGACGCCATCGTGATCCGCCCCATGATGCACCTGGCGCTCTCCTACGATCACCGCGTGGTTGACGGCGCGCCCGCCAACGCTTTCCTCTTCAGGGTGCGCGAGCTCCTCGAGGAGGGCGAGTTCTCGCTCTAGGAGGGTCCCAGCATGATCCCGGTCGCCGACCAGGTTCGCATGTACCGGCAGATGCTCCTGATCCGCCGCATCGAGGAGCGGATCGCGGAGTGCTACGGCGAGGGGAAGATCGGGGGCTTCACCCACCTCTACATCGGCCAGGAGGCCGTCGCCGTGGGCGCCATCGCCGCGCTGAACCGCGACGACAACGTGATCGACACCTACCGCGACCACGGCCACTTCCTGGCGCGCGGCGGCAGCTCGCGCGCGCTGATGGCCGAGCTCTTCGGGAGGGAGACCGGCATCTGCAAGGGCAAGGGCGGATCGATGCATCTGGCCGACGCCCAGCACTACTTCTACGGCGGGACGGGCATCGTCGGAGGGTCGATCCCGATCGCCGCCGGGCTCGGCCTGGCTTCCGCCTATCGCGACGACGATCGCATCACCATGGCGTTCTTCGGAGACGGCGCGACCAACCAGGGCGTCTGGCACGAGGGTCTCAACTTCGCCAAGATCTGGAACCTCCCCGTCATCTTCGTCTGCGAGAACAACTTCTACGGGATCGGCACCGACGTGCGCATCTCCTCGGCCTTCCAGGAGGTGCACAAGAAGGCCGCCGGCTACGGGATCCCGGGCTACCAGGTGAACGGGATGGACGTGATGGAGGTGCGCCGGCGCTGCGAGGAGGTCGTGCGCCTGGTGCGCGGCGGCGCCGGCCCCGCGCTGATCGAGGCCACCTGCTACCGCTACCAGGGCCACTCCATGACCGATCCGGGTCGCTACCGCGCGCGCGCCGAGGAGGAGCTCTGGCGCAAGCGGGACCCGATTCCGCGCATGGCCAAGCTCATGCTTGCCGAGGGGACCATCGAGGAGGCCGGCCTGCAGCAGCTCGAGCGCGAGATCGAGGAAGAGGTCGAGGACGCGGTGAAGTTCGCCGACGAGAGCCCCGAGCCCTCGCCGGAGGCCCTCTTCGAGGACATGTACCACGAGCGCCACCCGAGCGATCCCCATGCGTGAGATCCGCTACTACGAAGCGCTCATCGAGGCGATGTCCGAGGAGATGCATCGGGACGAGCGCGTCTTCCTGATGGGCGAGGACATCGGTCTCTTCGGCGGCACCTTCCGCGCCACGGAGGGGCTGATGGCCGAGTTCGGCGGCCGCCGCGTGCGCGACACCCCGATTGCCGAGGCGGGGATCGTGGGGCTGGCCATCGGCGCGGCGCTCGGGGGGCTGCGTCCGGTCCCGGAGCTGATGACGATGAACTTCGCGGTCGTGGCGATGGACCAGATCATCAACCACGCCGCCAAGATGCGGTACATGTTCGGCGGCCAGTTCGATCTGCCCATGACGATCCGTGCGCCGGGCGGCGGCGGGACCCAGAAGGCCGCCCAGCACTCCCACTCCATCGAGTCCTGGTTCGTGAACAGCCCGGGGATCCGGGTGGTCATCCCGTCGACGCCCCACGACGCCAAGGGCCTCCTCAAGACCTCGATCCGCAGCGACGACGTCGTGCTCTTCGTCGAGCACGAGCGGCTCTACTCCACCAAGGGCCCGGTACCGGACGAGACGGAGGATCTCCTCATCCCGATGGGAGTCGCGGACGTGAAGCGCGCCGGGAGCGACGTCACGATCGTGGCCTGGTCGATGATGGTGCTCGAGGCCGTGAAGGCGGCGGAGATCCTGGCCGGCGAGGGAATCGAGGCCGAGGTGCTCGATCCGCGCACGCTCGATCCGTTCGACTGGGATGCGCTGTTCGCATCGGTGGCGCGCACGCGCCGCCTGGTGGTGGCGGAGGAGGGCTGGAGGACCCTCGGCGTGGGCGCGGAGATCGCGGCCCGCGTCCAGGAGTCGCTCTTCCACGAGCTCGACGCGCCGGTCCAGCGCGTGGCCGCCGCGGACGTGCCCACGCCGTATGCCCGGAATCTCGAGCTGCAGGCCCTGCCCGACGCGGCGGATATCGTCCGGGCCGCACTCAAGATCTGCACCTGAGCAGGGGAGAACGATGCCTCGCGAGATCAAGATGCCCAAGCTCTCCGACACCATGGAGGAGGGCACCCTCAACGTCTGGCGCAAGCGCGAGGGGGACCGCATCGAGCGGGGCGAGGTGCTCCTGGAGGTGGAGACCGACAAGGCGGACATGGAGTACGAGGCCTACGTCGCCGGCACCCTGGTGAAGATCCTGGCGCGCGAGGGCGAGACGGTCTCGGTGGGAACGCCCATCGCGGTGGTGCGGCTGGACAGCGATGCCGACGCGGAGGTGAACGCCCTGCTCGAGAAGCTCGGTGGGGGCGCGGCCGCGGCTCCCGCCGCCCCGGCGCCGCAGTCGCCCGCACCCGTCGCAGACGCGGACGAGTCGCCCGCCGAGCCGGCGGCCGCGCCGCCCGTTGCCGCGCCGCCCGCCACCCCGCCTCCCGCAGCGGCGCCCACCCCCGCGCCCGCCGCGCTGCCGCCCCGGGAGTCGCGGCTGGCCTTCTGGATGCCCGATCCCGACCGGGTGCGGGCGACCCCGCGCGCGCGCGCGATCGCAGCGGAGCGCGACGTCGACCTCTCGGAGATCGCCGGGAGCGGGCCCGAAGGGGCGGTCGTGGTCTCCGACGTGGAGGGCTATCTCCAGGCGTTGGAGGAGAGCCGCGAGCCGCTCGTCTCCGGGGACGTCCCGGCCACCCCGGTCGCCCTGCGCATCGCCGACGAGCACGGCATCGACCTCTCGCGCGTCGAGGGAACCGGCCCCGGCGGCCGCGTGTCGAAGCGCGACCTGCGCGCGTGGCTCGACCGGGAAGGCGGCGCTCCGGAGGCGGTCGCCCTGCACGGCGACGAGATCAAGCTCTCGCAGAAGCGCAAGTTCCTGATCCGGCAGATGGTCGAGAGCAAGCAGCAGACGCCCCACTTCTACATCTCCATGGAGGTGGACGCGGAGCCGGTGGACGCGCTGCGCCAGCGCCTCAAGGAGGAGGGCAGCCGGGTCTCCTGGACGCACCTGATCGTGAAGGCGAGTGCCCAGGCGCTCGAGGCCTTTCCCGACGTGAACGCCACCTGGAGGGACGGGGCGATCCTCCGCTACAAGCCGATCAACATCGCCGTGGCGGTCGCCGTGGGGGACGAGCTGGTGGCCCCGGTGGTGAAGGGCTGCGAGGGACGACCGCTCGACTCGATCGCCAAGGCCACCGATGCGCTGATCGAGCGCGCGCGCGATCGCAAGCTCGCCCCCGAGGACTACGCGGACGGCACCTTCACGATCTCCAATCTGGGCATGTTCGGCGTGGATGCCTTCTACGCGATCATCACGCCGCCCCAGGCCACCGTGCTCTCGGTGTCGCGGATGCGCGAGGTGCCCGTGGTGGTGGACGGTGAGGTGCGCGTCGGTCGCCGCATGACCTTCGGGCTGGCCGTCGACCACCGCGTGCTGGACGGCGCGAAGGCGTCCCAGTTCCTGGCCGAGCTCAAGGCCCGGCTGGAGTCGCCGGATGGGCTCCTCGAGGGGGACGATGGCGCGTAGCCTCGCCGTCGAGTGGCTGGGTCGGGTGTCCTACGCAGAGGCACTCCGGCGCCAGGCCGCCCGCCTGGCCGAGGTGCGAGCCGGTGCGGCGGGCGACGTGCTGCTGCTCCTCGAGCATCCCTCCGTGGTCACCCTGGGCCGTGGCGCGCGACCCGAGAACCTGCTCGAAAGCCCCGAGGCCCTGCGCGCGAGGGGCATCGACGTCCACGAGGTGGCCCGCGGCGGGGACGTCACCTGGCACGGACCCGGCCAGCTGGTCGGCTACGCGATCGTGGACCTGGACGCGCGCGGGCGCCGCGACGTGCACCGCTTCCTGCGCGATCTCGAGGGCGGGCTCGTCGATGCCCTCGAGAAGCTGGGGCTGGCCGCCGATGTCCGCCCCGGCATGACGGGGGTCTTCGTGGCGGGATCCGAGCCGCCGCGCAAGATCGCCTCGATCGGTGTCGGCGTGCGCGGCTGGGTGACCTGGCACGGCTTCGCCCTCAACGTCGAACCGGACCTCTCGGACGGCTTTGGCGCGATCGTGCCCTGCGGGCTGCGCGGCGTGGAGATGACCTCCCTGGCTCGCGAGCTGGGGACGGCGGCACCCGTGGACCTGGCCGAGCGCGCGCGCGAGGCGGTGGCCGAGGCCTTCCGGCGGAGATTCGCATGAGCAGCGCAGCGGAGGCCCAGCGCCCCGAGTGGCTGCGCGTGCGCGTACTTGCCAGTGAGGACTTCGCGCGGGTGCGCGACCTGGTGGTCGCGAAGGAGCTCAACACCGTCTGCTTCTCGGCCGCCTGTCCCAACCTCGGGGAGTGCTGGAGCCACGGCACGGCCACCTTCATGATCGGCGGCAATACCTGCACCCGCGCCTGCGGGTTCTGCGACGTGGCGACCGGGCGCCCGGCGACGCTCGACCTGGGCGAGCCGGCCCGGGTGGCCGCCGCCGTGGCGGAGCTGGGGCTGCGCTTCGCGGTGGTGACCGCGGTGGCCCGGGACGATCTCGCCGACGGGGGAGCGGCCCAGATGGCCGCGACCGTCCGTGCGATTCGCCACCGCTGTCCGGGCACGGGCGTCGAGGTGCTGATCCCGGACTACAAGGGTGACGAGGGGGACCTGCACACGGTGCTGGACGCGGGGCCCGACGTCCTGAACCACAACCTCGAGACGGTCGAGCGCCTGCAGCGGGCGGTGCGCAAGGCCGGCCGCTACGCGCGCTCGCTCGGGCTCCTGCGCCGGGCCGCCGAGATCGCGCCGGAGATCCCCACCAAGAGCGGGCTGATGCTCGGCCTGGGGGAGAGCGACGCCGAGGTGGAGGTCACGCTGCGCGACATGCGCGCCCACGGGATCCGCTTCCTCACCCTGGGCCAGTACATGAGCCCGTCGCCGCGCCACCTGCCGGTGCGGCGCTGGGTGAGCCCCGCCGAGTTCGACCGCTGGGCCGAGCGGGCCCGCGAGCTGGGCTTCGACGAGGTGGCCTCCGGTCCGCTCGTGCGCAGCTCGTATCACGCGGACCAGATGGCCCGGCGGGAGGCCTGAGGCGTCGATGCCGGGCAGCGTGATCCAGGTGAAGCGCAAGGAGAACCTCGGGCTCCTCGAGCGCCTCTACCTGCCGATGATCCTGAAGGGCCTCGCGGTCACGACGGGCCACTTCTTCCGCAACCTGCGCGGCTTCGCCACCGGGAAGCGCCGCGACTTCGTCGTGCAGTACCCCGAGGAGCGGGTCGACCACGCCGATGCCTTCCGGGGCATGCCCGTGCTGGTGGCGCTCGACGACGGCGAGCCGCGCTGCGTCGCCTGCGGCCTGTGCGAGTACGCCTGTCCCAGTCGCTGCATCCACATCGTCCCCGGCGAGCTCCCGGACCGCGGCATCGAACGCTGGCCGCGCGTCTTCGACATCGACATGTCGCGCTGCATGTTCTGCGGCCTGTGCGAGGAGGCCTGTCCCGAGGAGGCGATCGTGATGAGTCGCGAGGTGGAGATCTCCACCTATACGCGGAAGTCCCTCGTCTGGACGAAGGAAGACCTCCTCATGGCGCCCGATCTCCTGAAGCGCAGGCTCGACTTCGTGCGCGCCGAGTACGACCGGACCCCGGATCTCCCGGACGGGCAGGACTGATGGAAGACCCCGGATCTCCCGGACGGGCGGGACTGATGGAGGACCACGGGTCTCCGGTCCTGCGCAGGCTGATCGACGTGCACGCTGCGGCCGTCGAGGCGACCCACGCCCGCTTCGGCGACGTCACCGCCTGCGTGCAGCGCGCCCACCTGGCGCGCGTGCTCTGCTTCCTGCGGGACGACCCGGAGTGCGGCTTCGAGATGCTCGTGGACCTGTGCGCGGTGGACTACCTGGAGCAGGGCCGCACCCCGCGCTTCGAGGTGGTCTACCACCTGCTCTCGCTGGCGAGCGGCCGGCGCCTGCGCATCCGGGCCGGCGTTCCCGAGGACGACTGCACGGTCGACTCGGTGGTGGAGCTCTGGCCGGCCGCGGACTGGATGGAGCGGGAGGTCTGGGATCTCTACGGGATCCGCTTCGACGGCCACCCGGACCTGCGACGCCTCCTCCTCTACGAGGAGTTCGAGGGCCACCCGCTGCGCAAGGACTACCCCAAGGAGCGGCGCCAGCCGATCGTGGGCCCGGGGAGCGCGGGAGGATGAGCGAGCGCGCGCGCTGGCTCACCGAGCGGGAACGGGAGACCGCCGAGGACGACTTCGAGCGCGACCTCCACACCGAGCACCAGGTCCTCAACATGGGCCCGTCCCATCCGGCCACGCACGGAACGGTCAAGTTCCTGGTGGAGCTGGACGGCGAGTCCGTGGTCGACCTGGACGTGCAGGTCGGCTACCTGCACCGCGGCTTCGAGAAGGAGTGCGAGAGCGGCTCCTGGTATCAGTGCATTCCCTACACCGATCGCCTCAACTACAACTCGGCGATCCTGGCCAACGTGGGCTTCTGCATGGCGGTGGAGAAGCTCCTCGAGCTGGAGGTGCCGCAGCGCGGCCAGTGGCTCCGCGTGCTGGGCTCCGAGCTGGCGCGCCTCTCCGACCACCTCACCCGCTGCGGCGCCGCCTGCCTCGAGCTGCAGGCCATGACGCCCTTCCTGTACGGGATCGAGGCGCGCGAGCTGACCTGGGACCTGCTCGAGGGACTGTGCGGTGCCCGGGTGACCAGCAACTACGTGCGCATCGGCGGACTCCGGCACGACATGCCCGAGGGCTTTCCCTCCTGGTGTCGCGAGACCATCGCGAAGATCCGCGGTCTCCTGCGCGACTTCGACCGCGTGGTGACCGGCAACCGCATCTTCATCGACCGCCTGCGCGGCACGGGAGCCCTGGGCCGGGACGAGCTGATCGCCTACGGGGTGACCGGGCCCCTGCTGCGCGCCGCCGGCGTCGCCCACGACCTGCGCAAGGCCGAGCCCTACCTGGTCTACGACGAGATCGACTTCGACATCCCGATCGGCGAGGTGGGCGACAACTACGATCGCTACCTCGTCTGCGTCGAAGAGATGCAGCAGAGCCTGCGCATCGCGGAGCAGTGCCTCGAGAGGCTGGAAGCGCTCGGCCCGGGCCCCGTCGACGTGGCGGACCCGCGCGTGCGCTGGCCCGCCAAGGGCCGGGTCTTCAACCACATGGAGGAGATGATCCAGCAGTTCAAGGCGGTGACCGAGGGACCGCGGGTTCCCGCCGGCGAGGCCTACCTGGCGATCGAGTCCGCGAACGGAGAGCTGGGCTTCTACCTGGTGTCGGACGGGACGGAGCGCCCGGTCAAGGTGCGCTGCCGCCCTCCCAGCCTCATCAACCTGGCGCCGTTCCCGCAGATGGTGCGCGGCGGGCTCCTCGCCGACCTCATCCCGACCTTCGACTTCATCAACATGATCGGCGGGGAGTGCGACCGTTGATGGTGACCGCCGGGGAGTGCGACCGATGACGGACGCGCGTCCGGACCGCGGCGCCGTCTGGCGCCTGCTCGGCGAGCCCAGCGACCAGGTCGGGAGCGTGAACGACCCGCGCGTTCACGAGGAGCAGGGCCGGCGCTGGAACGAGAAGTGGATCTACCGCGCGGCCCACGGCACCGCCCCGGTGCGCGTGGTCCTCTGGAACCGCTACGACTTCGAGGGCGTCTTCCGCGTGAATGGCGACGGGTCGCTGGAGCCGGAGTCCCTTCCGGACGGCTAGCCGGTGCCCGGTCCTCCTCCGCTGCGCCCCTTCGGGCTCGTCCTGCACCGCGACGGGCGCTGGACCCACGAGGGTCAGCCCGTCCGCAACCGGAAGCTCCGCGCGGCCTTCGACCGCGGGGTGCGCTTCCTCCCCGAGGAGGGGAAGTACGTGGTCACCCTGGGCCGCTTTCGCGGCGAGATCGAGGTGGAGGAGACGGGCTTCTTCGTGACCGCGCTCGACCTGGAGCGCGGCCTGGTGAAGCTCTCCGACCGGAGCGAGGAGCCCCTGGACGTCGACTCGCTGCGCCTCTCGCCTCACGACGGTGCCCTCGTCTGCACGGTGAAGCCGGACCTCGGCGGGCTGCCGGCGCGCTTCTTCCACGCGGCGCAGGCGGAGCTCCTCGATGCGGTCGAGGATGGGCCCCAAGGGCCGCGACTGCCGCTCGCGGGCGCGCTGCGGCACCTCCCGGCGGAGCTGGCCGGCTGAGGGGGCCTCGTCGCCGCCCGGGCGCGGCCCTCGCGGCGGCGCAGCCGGAGGCTAGCCTCCCGCCCCGGGGGCTCCGAACCGATGGCCAGTCACGAAGAGAGCGCCGGGCGCGCGCGCGGGCCGTCCGGCTTTCCCGCCGAGCGTCCCGACTGGCGCGGCCTCGTGCTGATCGCGCTGGCCTGCACACCGTTCTTCCTGGAGCTCGACCATACCTTCTGGGGCTCGGAGACTCGCTGGGCCTTCATCAGCCGCAACATGTTCGAGTCGGGCGACTGGCTCGACCCCATCCTCGGGAACCGCTTCTACGGCGACAAGCCGCTCCTCTCCTACTGGCTGATCGCGGCCCTGGCCTACCCCTTCGGCGGCGTCGACGAGCTGGTGACCCGCCTGCCGGGCGCCCTGGCCAGCCTGGGCACGGTGCTGGCGACCGGGTGGCTGGCGGCGCGCCTGGCGGGCCGCACGGCCGTGGTGCCCGCCGGCGTGCTCCTGGCCACCGCCTACGGCTTCCTGTCCTGGTCGCGGGCCGCCTCGGCCGACCCGCTCAACATCCTCTTCATCACCGCCACCATCGCCGTCTGGGTCGAGTGGCGCATCGCACCGCGCGCCTGGCACGTGCCCCTCTTCTTCGCGCTGATGGCGGTGGGCGGTCACGCCAAGGGGACGCCGGCCTTCCTGATCCCGCTCTCGGTGGTGGGGGTCGACGTGCTGCTCTCGCGGCCGCCGCAGATCCTGCGCGAGATCCCGAAGATCCTCGTCTGCACGGTGCTGGCTGCGGCGCTCTACGTGGCGCCCTTCGTCGCGTCCTACCTGCACCGCGGCGACTGGGGCCTCTGGGACCTGATGGTGCGCGAGAACTTCACCCGCGCCCTCGACGCCTACGACCACGTGAATCCCTTCTGGTACTACGGGGCGATCATCCCGCTCCTGCTGCTGCCCGCCTCCCTCTGGCTGCCGGCGGGCCTCGCCCACGGCTGGCGCGCGCGTGCGCTTCCCGGGCTGCGCTTCGCCTGGCTGGCCTTCTTCACGATCGTGCTCGTCTTCAGCGCCAGCGAGTCCCGGCGCGCCTACTACATCCTGCCGTGCTTCCCGTTCGTCGCCGTCGGCATGGGGGCGGCCTGGGCTGCGGCGCGGCGGGGGGAGGGCGCTGCCTGGGTGCGCGTCCCCGTCTTCGTCTTCGCGGCCCTGATCGTCGGCGTCGCGCTGGTGGTCTTCGCCGGTGGGGCGCTGCGCCCGGAGCTGGCGCCCGTCCTCGAGAACCTGCCGAACCTGCGCGCGGTCGCGCTGGTGCTGGCGCTCGGCGGCCTGGGCATGGCGCGTGCCGCCGCGCGGGGACGGATCGACGAAGCCCAGGCGCTGGTGCTGGCCACCGCGTTCGGCCTCTCCGTCTATCTCTCCACCGGGGTGCAGGCCTTCCGCGAGCTGCGCCGCGTGGAGCGCCCCTTCGCCGGGGAGATCGCCGAGACCTACCCCGGCGAGCGCGTCGTCTTCTATCACGGCGCCGTCGGGCCCCTGCGCTGGTACGTGGGCGGCAAGGACGTGGCCAAGCGCCCGCGCGACATCGCCCTCTTCCTCGACGGCTCCGGCGACGACACCCTGGTGCTCTGCGACGTGAAGTCGTGCCGCGACGGCAAGCCGGGCGGCGGCCGCCTCATCTGCCTGCCGCTCAGCGAGGTGCGCTCGCCCGGCTTCGGCCCGCTCGTCCCGGAAGAGGACCAGTACGCCCTGGTCCGCTGCGTGCACCGCTGACCTCGGGAGGCACCCAACCCCCCGCGCCCGTTCCGGAATTGCCCTCCGGAACCCTACGCGCTACCCATCCGTCTCCCTGGGCGCAGCCGCGCTCGGGCCCTCTCGGGCGCCGTAGCCAAGT
>JANQFA010000112.1 GCA_028278065.1 Myxococcota bacterium | reverse complement strand
GCGAAGGGCAGCAGCGGATGCTCCACCGCCTCCACGCGGATCAGCACGATCACGAAGGGCCGCGTCTTGTCCGAGAGCCAGACCACTCCTTCGCGGCGGTGCACGGTGTGCATTCCGGCGTACTGCGCGTAGAACGCGACGCTCGCGTCGAGGTCGCTGACCGGCAACGCGACGTGGGTGAGTCCGACGTCCATGGCGCGAGGATAGACGGAGCCCCCGGCCGAGTCAGGGCCGGCCGAGATTCCCCCCGCAGCCACCGCCGGGCCGCCCGCACCTCTCCCGCAGACGGTTCAGGGCCGCTGGGCGTTCTCCAGCAGGCGGACGTAGAAGCGGATGGCGTCGGCGTGGTCGTCGACCCCGACGCGCTCGTCGATCCCGTGCGCGCGCCCCATGTCCTCCGGACCGAAGCGATACGGACCGAAGCGGTACACGTCGTCGGAGACGCCCGTGTAGTAGCGGGCGTCGGTCCCGCCGAGGACCAGGGCCGGCGCGACCAGCGCGCCCGGGAAGATCTCTCCGATGGTCCTCTGCAGCAGGGCGAAGCTCGGCGAATCCGGGTCGGAGACGGGCGAAGGCTCGCTGCCGGTGCCGAGCGGCGCGACCTCGACCCGCTCGTCGCCCACCGCGGCCCGCACATGCTCGAGCACGCCCTCCACGTCGTCGCCCGGGAGGACCCGGAAGTTGACCACGGCCTCGGCCTCGTTCGGCAGCACGTTGTCCTTGGGGCTGCCGGAGACCATCGTGACCGCCGTCGTCGTGCGCAGGGTCGCGTTGGTCCCGGGGCTGCTGGCCAGGAAGCGCTTGACCACCGGCTCGAAGAGCCACAGGTTCGCGAAGATCACCCGCCGGGAGAACGGGAGCTCCGGGGCCAGGTAGTCGAAGAGCGCCCTGGATACGCCTTCGAGCCGCGCCGGCATGGGCGCGCGCTCCAGGCGGTGGATCGCGGTGGCGAGGATCCCCACCGCGGTGTGCGGCGGCGGCGTCGAGGAGTGACCGCCCGGCTGGCGCACGGTCAGACGCACCGAGAGGTATCCCTTCTCGGCCACGCCGACGAGGGCGGCCGGCGCCTCCAGGCCCGGAATCACCCCGCGGATCACCGCCATCCCCTCGTCGAGGACGAAGTCGGGCCGGATCCCGCGCGACTCGAGCAGCGCCGCGACGGCCTGGGCTCCGGTCCCGCCCACCTCCTCGTCGTGCCCGAAGCCGAGCAGGATGGTGCGGGTGGGCGCGAAGCCGTGGGCGGCGAGCATCTCGACCGCCTCGAGCTGCGCCATGAGATTGCCCTTGTCGTCCATGGTGCCGCGGCCCCAGACGAATCCGTCCGCGATCGTCCCCTCCCACGGCGGCCGGGTCCAGCGCTCCTCGCTGCCCGCGGGCACGGGCACCACGTCCTGGTGGGCCAGCAGCATGACGGGGGCCAGCGACGGATCGGATCCCCTCCACGTGTAGAGGAGCGTGAGCTCGTCCACGCGCTCGCGCGCGAGGACGCGGTGGGCCCGCGGGTAGCTCCGCGCAAGGAAGTCGTGGAAGGCGAAGTAGGCGGCGCGATCGAGGTTGCTGCGGTCGAAGTGCGAGATCGTGCGGAAGCGGATGGACTCGGAGAGGCGACGCGCCGCGGCCGCCGCGTCCACCGGAATGGGATGCGCCGGTGCCACATCGAGCTGGCGCGACTCCAGGCCCGAGCCGCGGATGGCCAGCAGCGCAACGCAGGCGACGAGGAGGACGGCGACCACACCGAGAACGCGCTTCATGGGGACTCCTGGGCGGGGCCATCATATACCCTCCGCACGTGGAACCCTATCTCCACGGTGCCGCGCGCGACGCCTACGACGCCTGGCTCGAGTCCACGGTGGCGCGCTTCATCCCTCCCCTCACCTTTCCCGAGGTGCGCAAGGGAGCCGTGGCGCTCTCGTCTCTCTACGTGGAGCGGCGGGAGGCGGGACGTCTGGGGCCGCGTGCACTCGAAGGTCGGGGCAAGCGCGCCGCCTTCGCCACCTACTACGCCGGGCTCCACTTCCTGGTGGCGTGGCACGCCTGCGAGCTGCTCGGAGACGCCGCGCGCTCCGAGGTGACGCGGGTCGTCGATCTCGGCTGCGGCACCGGCGCGGTGGGCGCCGCGGCCGGAAGCGCCTGTACTGCACGCATCCTGGCCCTCGACCGCTCCGGGTGGGCGCTCGGCGAGGCACGCCGCACCTACGCGGCCTTCGGCCTGGAAGCCCGCACGCGTCGGGCCTCCCTGCCGGCGGGCCTGCCCCGCGAGACCGGGCCCGGCGATCTGCTCGCGGCGGGCTGGGTCACGAACGAGCTCGGCGACGAGGCGCGCACCCGCTTCCTCGACGCGCTCTTCGCCGCGCGGCGCCGCGGCGCGCGACTGCTCCTCATCGAGCCGCTCGCCGGACCGGCCAGCCCCTGGTGGAAGGACGAGGCGCCGCGCTTCGAGGCGGAGGGCATCGCTGCGCGGCCGCTCAAGAAGAGCCTGGCGCTGCCCGCCTGGATCGCGCGCATGGACAAGGCGGCCGGCCTCTCCCACCGCCCGCTCGGCGCGCGACTCCTGGTGGGCTAGCCGCCCGGCGCGGACGCGGCGACCCTCGTGATACGCTCCCGTGCGTCATCGCCGGCTTCCGGCGGGCGACGGAGCGGATCCATGAGCCAGTTCGAGTTCGTGTTGGTCGGGTCCTCGATGGTGATCGCCCTCGCGGTGGCCCGGCTCCTGGAAGGAACCCGCGACAGCTTCGAGCCTGGACGACGCTACTGGCTGCACGCCTCGTGGGTGGTCATCAAGCTGATGAACTCGGTCATGATCTTCTGGGGAGCTTGGGCGTACGGCATGGGCGACGACGCCTACTCCTTCGTCGACTTCCTGATCGTCGTGGGCGCGCCGGGCGTCCTCTACCTGCAGGCCCACGCCCTGATCGGTCCTCGTCCGGATTCGGTTCCGGACTGGCGTGCGCACTTCTGGAAGATCCGGCGCTGGTTCTTCGCCGCCAACGTCGCGCTGATCGCCCTCGTCGGGGCGACGATCTACGTGGTCGGGGACACGCCCTTCCCCAGCATCGACGCCGTCCCCATTGCCGTCATCCTGACCTTCTCGGCGCTGGGCGTCGCCAGCTCGAACGAGCGACTGCACGGGGCCATCGCCGTCGTTGCGCTCCTGAACCTGACCCTGGGATTCGGGACGCGCTTGATGCTGGGAGCGCCGTAGGGGAGCGGCGCCTCTTCAGGGCGCCAGGGCACCCCGCACGAAGTCGACGCACTCCTCGCGGCGGGCGCGGATCCCGGCTCGATCCGGAGGCGACCGGTCGGCGAGCGCCGGCTCGAGAAGGAGTGCGCCCAGCACCTGGCGCGCCGCCTGGGCGGGCTGCACGTCGCGCACGGCGCCGGCCACCCGGGCCCGGCGTAGCCACTCCGAGAGCCCGGTGAAGAGCCGCACGGCCAGCGCCGGATAGGTGCGCCGGCCCGGGCGGCCCGCCCGCTCGACGGCCCGGGGATCCATCAGCACGCGGAGCAGGAAGCGCGCCTCCTCGGGTCGGCCGGTGAGGCGCTCGCAGAGGCTTCCCACCACGCGCAGCAAGGTCTCCAGGCGGGGCTCGGCGTCGCGAGAGAGCGGCTCGAGCAGGGGCAGGAGGCCCTCGCCCACCCGCTCCAGGGCACCCTGGGCGATCTCGCGCTTGCCGCGGAAATGGTGGAAGAGGGAGCTGTTGTGGAGTCCGACGCGCTCGCCCAGGGAGCGCAGGCTCACGCCGTCGAAGCCCTCCTCGGCGAAGGCCGCCAGGGCCTCGTCCACGATCTCTCGCCTGGACATCGAAACCCTCCCAAGCAGATGCTTGAGAAGGTTCCAGCAAGCGCTTGCTGTGTCAAGAAAAGAACGGGAACGGCGGGAAGTTCCAGGTCGATCTGCCCCTCCAGCAGGCCGCCTGGTTCCGCACCCCCTCCTATTCGGAGGCGCGAGGTGGACCCTGTGTGACCGGCGTCACCGACCCGCGACGGCCGCTGCGGCGCCGTCGATCGCGGCGCCGAGGGTGTCGGCGAGGAGGTCGATCTCGGGCTCCTCGATCACGAAGGGCGGCCCCAGGGCCACGGCATCCTGGGCGGCGCCGGAGCCGGCCGGGTAGAAGAAGACCCCGCGCAGGAGCCCCTCCACCACCACCCGGCCCGCCATCCCGGCCTTGGCCGGGAAGGGCTCGAGGGTCTCGCGGTCGCGGACCAGCTCGACCGCCTGCATCAGCCCGAGGCCGCGGACCTGGGCCACGTGCGGGTGGTCGGCGAGCCGCTCTTCCAGAGCCTTGCGCAGGCGACATCCCATCTCGGCGGCCCGGGTCACCAGATCCTCGCGCTCCAGGATGTCGAGGACCGCGCAGGCCGCGGCGCAGGCCGCCGGGTGGCCGCCGTAGGTGTAGAACATGAGCTCGTCGCGCACGGTCGCCATGGGCTCGACCACGGCCTCCCGGGCGAAGACCGCGCCGAGCGGGGCATAGGTGCCCGCCAGGCCCTTGCCCCCCACCAGGATGTCCGGAACCACGCCCCAGTGATCCACGCCGAAGCGCCGCCCGGTGCGTCCGAAGCCGGTCATCACCTCGTCGGCGATGAGCAGCACGCCGTGCCGCCGGCAGATCTCGGCGACGCGCGGCCAGTACTCCGCAGGCGGATCGACGGCGCCGCCGGCCGAGCCGATCACGGGCTCGGCGATGAAGGCGGCCACCGTGTCCGGTCCCTCGCGCAGGATGGCCTCCTCCACCGCGTCTGCGCAGGCGACGTCGCACTCCGGGTAGCTGCGGCCCAGCGGACAGCGCAGGCAGTAGCAGGTGGGCGCCTTGGGGAACGGGATCAGCATCGGCTCCAGGGCCGCGCGGCGCTTCTCGTGACCGCCGACGGAGAGGGTCGCCACGGTGGCCCCGTGGTAGGACATCTCGCGTCCGAGCACCTTCCAGCGCGAGTCGCGTCCCGCCGCGACGTGGTGCTGACGGGCCAGGCGCAGCGCCGCATCCACCGCCTCGGACCCGCCGCTGGTCAGGCAGGTCCGCGTGAGGCCTTCCGGAAGCCAGCGCTCGGCCAGCATCTCCATCAGGGTCAGACGCTCCTCGGTGGCGAAGACCGGCACCGCGTAGCTGTTGCGCAGGACGGAGGCCGCCATGGCGTCGGCCACCTCGCGGCGCCCGTGACCCACGTTCACCGCGATCGCGCCGCCGGCCGCATCGAGGATGCGCGTGCCGTCGGCCAGCGTCAGCCAGACGCCCTCGGCACTGGCGACCGAGAGGGGAGGGCCGGGCAGCGAGGGAACGAACGGGAAGCGGGCGTCTCGCGCACTCGTCAAGGGGACCTCCGATCGCTCTGCCACACCCAGTGCGGGCCACCCCGGCGATCCACGCGCTCGGGCCGGCGCCGCGCGTGCACCTTGCGCGCCACGGCCTCCGAGGCGGCGTTCTCCTCGTGGATCAACGAGATGATGCGAACCCGATCGGTCGCCCGGAAGCCGTGCTCGAGACAGGCACGGCCAGCCTCGGTGGCCAGACCGCGCCC